>JBFJJV010000131.1:0-8248 GCA_041635265.1 Panacagrimonas sp. | reverse complement strand
TACTGCTCACCGCCGTAACCATCGATGCGCAGACCGGCCAGATCCGTCTCCTTGGACCACAGGTACTGGAAGACCAGATAGGTCGCTGGGAAGGATTGCGTGAAGCGATGATATTTTTCAATCACCACTCCGACCTGAAGATCATCCACTTCAGGCGGATCTCTACGCACATCCGGCGAGCTCAGCAGGCGGTCCGGGGTGTAGGCGATTTCCATATTGAAAATCATCTGATCAATGAGTGAGCCCGGCTCGCCCTGGCCGACAAACCCACCGCCGATCCCGAAGACATTCTCGCGAAAATATTCACGCTCGATATGCCCGCGCAGACCGTCGCTGGCCATGAACAGCAGGTTGAGCTGATTGGCGATCTGCACCACATTGCTGTTAGGCAACAGCAGTAGGTCAGTGGTCAAGGGCGCGAAGTCATCGACGATACCGTTGAAAATACCTACCGCGTCCAGCTTCTGGTTGTTGGCGCCCCAAAACCATTCTTCAGCGGAACCGAGACCTGCTGGCACGACCTCAAACGGCAGTTGCGCCATTTGCGGTCCGCAGCCTTCGCCCAGAGGAGAGCCCAGCCTTGCTTCACAGTATCGATTTAAATTGGCGCCCAGCGTATTGCTTTCCGGCAGTTTTTTGTTGACGCCCGACGGGTTAAACCGGATACGTCCGAGCTGGTCGAGCTTGTTGGTATACATCAGCTGCCAGTTGTAATTGCCGTATTCACCGCGGAAGCGCACCCCGGTGTTGAACTTGTTGTCGAAACCGCCTTCGGTGTAACGATCATGCAGGGTGAAATGCGTGTCGATGACGCTATACGGCGTGTTGGTATTGGGGACGATGGTCGGGATGAATTGCTGAACAAAGAAATCCGTCGTGATCGTGTCGGTGGTCTGCCAGGTGATGCGCAGGCCGGGCGCGGACTGACGCTCATCGGCATACTCTTCCAGCGCGCGATCCAGGAACAGGTGTCGACGAAGGTCCAGGCCGTTAGCCTGATCCATGATGCGGAAGAACAATAACTGGCCCCAGGCGATGGTCTGATTACCCAGGCGCGCGGTGATATTGCCGTTGGTCCACTGCACGAACAGAGCCGGGGCATCAATCATGTAATGCTTGCCCGAGCGCTCGAACATCAGCGGATTACGCTCATCGTCTGTGCGGTAGCCGAGAAAGTTCGGGTCCCCGTGGTATAGGCTGGGATCGCCGCCGGTGATACCGCCGTTGACGCCTGCATAATCTTCATAGCTGAAATCCCGGTAACCCAGTTCGCCCGGGTCATACACCAGGCGAAAACGGGACTGGATAGACCAGCCGTTTCTCCATTTCAGCGTCGGCGAAACTTCGAGGCGAACCAAGTGGTAATTCACACTTGGATCTTTGGCGGGCACATATTTGGTCAAGGTGTCGGACACACCGGTGGAATTAGTGACGCCAAGCCCCGGTGTTCCCACTCCGCTGGGGCCACCGAGAAAACCAGCCAAAGGACCCAGATCAGCGGGCGCTAAAGTGGTCGTATAGCCGGTCAGCGGATTACCGGCTTCGCGTTTGATGGCCACACCGTTGGCCGGGTCGCCGAACTGATTGAAGCGATTCGCCTGATGCGAGGTGTTGATGGCAGCCTCCAGACGGAACAGTCCGTTGTAGGAGAAATTACCACCGAATATCTTGAAGTTTCCGTCGCTCTGAGCAAACGCCCCAGACGAAATTATTCCCAATCCCAGAACTACAAAAATCTTGAATGTTTGATGAGTCATTTAATTTGTTTCTTGATTTCTAAGTATGTGAAGCTTCTGTATTCCCCTCCAGAAACCGTGGTTTCTGGCCCCTTTTCTAGCTGCCGATCCTGATGATCTTTCCTGAGTGTCCGACGGCAAAGATTTTCCCACTCTTTGTTTCTGCTCTGACGGCCTGATACCAATCAGAGGTCGTGTCGCCTTCGCGTACGGACGTCCAGCTCTGGCCGCCGTCCAGACTGCGATACATCACACGCATGCCCGTAATCACGACAACCCCCTCTTGATTCGCCGTCACGCCGAGGAAGTTGAGGTCGGTCTCCACCTTTTGCAGGACCCAAGTCTCGCCGCCATCGGAGGAGATCAGCAATTCCCCCTCCTGCCCCACGGCGAAGCTATTGCCCCGCTCATCAAGGTAAAGCGCGTGCAGCGTCGAGGCCTTGGGGTTCATGGCGCGAATCACACGCCATGTCACACCTGCATCGTCAGAACGAACAATCAGTCCATATTCGCCGGCGAGCGTCATCTGCCCGGAGTCGCTGACCCAGGCGCCATAAAGTGAAGGCTCGCCCGTCCCGAAGTGATTCTCAATTGCCAAGCTGCTCCAGTCCGGCCCGGAGGGCGTCCAACTGCGCCCGCCATCGCTGGACTGAATCACCGCGCCAAACTCACCGGCCGCGAGGGCCAAGCCGGACACATTGACATCCACCACCATCAGTCGCGAACTGGATCCACTGTCGCCCAATTCCCACTGGCCGGGCCCGGTCGACACGGCGACCACGCCCGTCTGGCCAACTGCCACGGTATGTTTGCCGCGGCTTGCTACCGATAGAAATGCCAGCTCAGAAGGCGATTTTTCAACTTTTTCCCAGGTCTTGCCGGCATCGTCAGATTCAAAAATAACGCCTTTCCCACCAACGGCAATGCCCCTGCCCTCATTGAATGCGAGCCCAAAAAACTGAGAGTGCGGAATTCCGGAGATCATCGTGGTGATCAGCCCCGCTTCCTTCCCATTTGCTTTGTCGACACTGCCTATAGCGGTACCGCCTGCCAAAAAAATGGCAGCAAGCGCCAGCGAGATTTGCTTCATGCAAGTCTTTCCTATTTAACCTTCGAGTTTCATGGCGCCTGCCGACACGAAGTCGGCAGGCGCATACTGCGCTACAGCTTCAGATCAGACTGTACCCAAGCGCGACAAGGCGTTCTGGGTAAAGAATGTGTCGTAGGCCTTGTTCTCTTCTTCTTCGTCTGCAACTTCGTAGCGTGCTTTATAGCCGCCGCGAATTTCCTTACAGAATTGCAACATGCTCATGCGGCCGGACTGAATGTCGCCGATGTGGACCTGTGTGACTGACCAATGCGGATGGCCAAACTTGTCCTTGTTGACCACGTCGCCTTCAATCTGCTGACCAAATGCAGCTTCAACCTGCTTCCACGGCTCGCCGCGACGGTCATAGGTGATGTAGTCAGCCAGCATGCCATTGCGAACGTCGATCCACATGCGCTTTTTGCCCACGGGGGAGCGCGGGTAGCCGGTGGGTTCGCACTCCAGAACGATGCATTCTGGAACCAGTTCGACCACCTGATCCATGAATGACAATCCTTTCGGGCCGCCATGGAAATTGGTGTTTTCCCAGTTCGGATGCGACTTGCCTTTCCAGTTGCCCTTCATGCCCACCAGATGCGGCTCGCGCCCGATGAACTTGTAGTTGCCCCAGGTCAGCATGGGATCACCCGCGCCCCAGGCATCGGACAGGAACAGCGTAATACCCGGGACCAGCGGCTCGAAGCGCTGATTTGCCGGGAACTGGCGCACACGACGGAACTGTGGCAGATAGCCGTACAGGTCAGGGAGTTTGCGCTGATCATAATACCAGGGCGACAGGAAGGACGCGCCGGCCTGCTCCTGCGGTGCTGTGAAGAACACAGACTGATAACGCAGCATATCGCTTTTACCCTGGAACACCGCGGCACCTTCGGTTCGCGCGGTTGTGTTCAGCTCGCTCCACAAGAGATCGTACTGGTATGCACGCGAGCCATCGGGGTTGATATCAAAATCCTTGATGGCGTACTGCGATAGATCATGGCGACCCCATGACAGGGTGAGGTTCATCATCGCCTCGAGCGGCGTCTTCATATCCGGAAAAGGATTGCCGCCAATCCACGGACCGCCGGTGGCAGCTTCGACGCAGTTACCAGTGTCATCAAACGCAGCTTTTCCTGCATTCTTCAGCGTCGCCTGCAGGAAGGTATACGGATACATGGTGGTTGTATCGGTCGTGGGCGGGCCGATTTTAAGTTTGCGGCCATGCTCAGCGATCTGCTTGTAAGTGATCAGACTCAGCAGATGCTTGACGTGTTCCACATTGCTGGAATCAACGGTGTCACCCACCTTGATTTTGCCCTTGGTATTCTCTTCGATGCTCATGACTTCGTCGGGATAGGCCTTGGAAATATCCTCGGCCGATTTGACGATGGTCGGCCAAAGCGGTGCGAGCACGCCGCCACCGAGACCAAGAGCCACTTTTTCCATGAATACACGACGGCTATAGTCGTGATCGTATTTTTTGATCCTCATGATTCTTCTCCAGTCAATGTCAAAATATTAAAATTCGCTTTTCTTATTTTACTGCATCAGCAATACGTTTTACTGCATCAGCAATACGCTGTAAGAAAGCTTTCCGGTTGCACCGTCGTAACACTTTATGTCGCTTCAGGCCTTATTTTCAGGTCAAATCCCTCACTTCCTTAGAGAAATCGGTCGAAGTGTAGTTGAGCTGCAGGCACCCTGCAGTCCAACATCAGAAGACGCTGAACGGCATCCGTCATCGGCGGCGGCCCACAGAAGTAGTACTCGTAGGCTTTTGCTGAATCCTGCGTCGCCAACCAGCGGACCACGACCTCATGGATAAAGCCTCGTTCACCGGCCCAGCCACCGTCACTTTCTGGGGCAGATATCGCCGGTATCACGGTAACGCGCCCCTGCCACAAAGGATCGTCTTCAATCAGGGCATCGGTGCAGATATCTGCCGGGGTGCGCCCACCATAGAAGAAGTAGATGTGCCGATCGGCCAGCGCTGACTCCCGTACGGCCGCACTAATAATTGATTTCAAGGGTGAAAGCCCTGATCCACCCCCCACACACACCAGATCGCGCGGGGCGGAAGTGCGCAAATAGGACATCCCGAAGGGGCCATCCAGTTCAACGTGATCACCGATGTCCAGCGCCTCTGCCAGCACCGTAGTGCCATGTCCCTGGGGCGTCCGTTTGATGATGAAGCTCCACAGCCCGTCCGCATTTGTCAGATTGGACATCGAATAGGCGCGGTCACCGACGACACCAGGCAGGCGCAGCAGTGCATATTGCCCGGGCAGGAAATCGGCCGCGTCGGCACATTCGAAAGTATATTCGGCCATATCGGCTGTCAGCGCCTTGCGGGCCACGAGTTTCGCTTTGCGCAGCCGGGGCGGGATCACCGGGACGAACTCGGGCTTGCAGCGCACCTTGATTCGACAATCGCCTTCGATCAACGACTGGCAGGCCAAGTGGCGCCCCTGGGTTTTCGCGCGAGGCGACAATCCAGGCGCCGCCTCCCACTGCTCGCTGACTTCACCCTCGAGAAGGGTGAACTGGCAGCTGCCGCAGCCCCCTGAGTTACATTCATAGGGGAACCCAAGGCCTTCACGCAGGGCTGCACGAAGCAAAGTCTCGCCGGGCTGACAATCGAAGCTGTCGCCACCCTCGATCTGAATTCGCGCCGACTTCACTGCGTCTAGCATTTCAGACTTCCACGTACAGGTCGTCACCATCACGAATCACTGCATAAGTCTGCAGTGCTTTCTCACAGGGGAACGCGGTCGGCTCTCCGGTTTTGACGTTGAAACATCCGCCGTGCAGCGGGCACTCCACGGTCTCATCCTCGAAATAGCCGTCCGTCAGCATTGCGATGTTGTGCGTGCAGATATTGCTGGTGGAATAAAACTCACCATCGACATTAAAGACCGCCAACGGTGGGACATCCTCCAATTCGATCGGCAGCATGTCTCCCGGCGCCACATCTTGCGCACTGCAAAGCCTGACCTTCTCCGGCATTTACTGATTTCTCCATATTTATGGTCATTGAGCTGCGCAAGCGCAGAATTGGCCTGTAGATTGAATTGACTGCGGCCATCATTCAATGGGCGCTTAAAATAGCTATCATCACTCGACTGAATAATAGGCTGTTCCATGGATATCCTCAAGATCGACCTTAATCTCCTGCGCATTTTTCATCGCATGATGATCGACAGAAAAGTCTCGGCCGCTGCCGAAGCACTCGGGGTCACCCAACCCGCCATCAGCAATGCGCTCAAGCGCCTCAGGGAACTCACGGGCGACGAACTCTTTACGCGCTCTTCTCAGGGCATGCAGCCTACCGTGTATGCGGCCCAGATTGCCGAACCCATCGGTTACGCGCTCGCCACTATTGATACCACCTTGAATCAGCCAGCAAGCTTCGATCCGGCGACTGCGACCAATACTTTTCATTTGGGACTGTCCGACATCGGGGAGGCCTACCTGCTGCCGAAACTGCTGGCAGAGACGGCCAAGTGTGCGCCCGGCGTTCGATTTACGACGGTGCGTAGCGGCACAGGCAGCTTGCGCGAGGAAATGGAAAGCGGCGGCATCGGGCTTGCCGTGGGCCTGTTGCCGCAACTTCAGGGCAACTTCTTCCACCGCCGCCTGTTGAGCCAGAGCTATATGTTGTGCCTCAGCAAGAGCCACCCGCTGGCGCAGAAGAAGAAATGGTCGCTGGAGGACTACATCGCCCAAGATCATGTGGTGGTCGTGTCGTCTGGAACAGGGCACGGCGACATTGACACTCTGATGGCACGCAGAGGCATCTCGCGCAACGTTCGGCTTATCGTGCCGCATTTCATGGCGGTGGGGCATGTACTGCAGGCCACCGATATGGTCGCTACCTTGCCCGTTGCTTTTTCACGACTGATTGAACAACCCTTTGACCTGATCAGTATGCCGCACCCCGCAGGCTTGCCCACCGTAAACATCAATTTGTTTTGGCACCGACGCCTGCATCGCGACCCAGCCAATTTGTGGTTGCGAAATTTGCTGGTCAAGCTTTTCTCCAACTAAGGACAGTTCGCGTATGCGCATAACCCTGCTACCGGACAGCCGTGCGCTGAGCATCGAACCCGGAGAGACCTTGCTGACGGCACTCCGCCGCCAGAATGAGCCTATTTCCTACAGCTGTGAAGATGGCCGCTGCGGCCTGTGCCAGTGCAACATCGCGCTCGCCGAAGACATGACTTCCGACAACACACTGATCAATGACCACAGACAGAAAACGAGCGTCCTCGCGTGCCAAACGGTACCGAGCAGTGATTGCCTGGTCGAACTCCCGGACCCGAAAGACGTGCTCGTTGTTCAGCCTCAAGTGGCACGTGGCCAAATTGCTTCCTTGGAAAAACTGGCCGATCGGGTTCTGCAAATAACACTGCGCACGAAAAAGGCGCTGCGCTTTGCCCCTGGACAACACTTTGAATTGTCCTTGCTGTCGAATTTGGCACGAATGTATTCGGCGGCCAGCCTGCCCGATGATCTGGATCTTAAATTTCAGATCCAGATGCACATGGGCGGCCGCGCCTCGCGCCATCTCAGCGAGAGATTAAAAATCGGAGACACGCTTCGCTTTCGCGGCCCCCTGGGAACCGCGTATTTGCGCAAGCAGTGCGCCGCGCCGACATTATTCGTCTCCAGTGGCACCGGACTGGGCGCAATGCTCGCAATGCTGCGCGCGTTTGCGAATGCCGGCATGAGCAATCCGGTTCAGGTTTATGCTGGCTTTACCATGGCCGAGGACGCTTACGGTGCAGAGGCGCTTGACGAAGCGATTGCGAACATCAAGTCATTGCGGCGGTGTCAGCGTGTGATTGGCGGGGGGCTCATGGCCCGACGAGATCGTCGCGGCTTACTTACCGACGCACTCGCTACCGACCTCGGGGACCTGCGCCAGTGGCGCGCATACGTTTTTGGCTCGCCTCATGCAGTTGACGCAACGGCACGCCTGCTCCAGCAAAAAGGCCTTGCACCGGAAAGACTCCATGTTGAGCCCTTTCAGTTTTCCGGCATCTGATTCTCGCAAATTGCCGTCCTGGCGCTCCCTTCCAGGCGCTATATGCCGATCAAGCGCAGGCACTGACAGCCAGTTCAGCCGGCTGTCAGTGCGAACAGGTCAAGACCGAGGTGAGGCGTTCAAGCAGAGAGGGATGGCTCAGAACTGGAAGCCCACGCGAATATTGAGCTCGTTGGCAAAGTCAATCAGGCCCATGGTGTTGCGGTTGGCGTTATTGCCCCAGACAGTGTCGTTGATATAGTTGTAGAACAGATTCACCGTGACATTTCCACGTGGCTTCCACTGGATGGCCGGCTGCACCAGAAGGCCGCCCTGCACATCGATCAGGGCTGCTGCGCTGTATTCCCAGATATAGGCATCGGTCGGCTGCAGGAAGGC
>JBFJJV010000130.1:0-8317 GCA_041635265.1 Panacagrimonas sp. | reverse complement strand
TCTGGAGAGCGACCACGACGGTGGCAAATTCGAGCAGGAGGCGAAAGTTTTGCGACAACTGCTGCGTAGCGATGCTGCATTTTATGTCGTTGATGCGCGTGACTCCATGCTGGCAAAACATCGCCAGGAGCTTCGTCTGCTTGCGCAATGCGGCAAGCCACTGATGCCTGTGCTGAACTTCGTTGCCGATCGGCACAGCCATCCCGAGCAGTGGCGTGAGGGTCTGGCGCGGCTCGGGTTGCATGTATTGGCTGACTTCGACACCGTGATCTTTGATCACGAAGCACAACGCAGCCTGTTTTCCAAACTGTCTCTGCTGCTGGAGTCGCGCCAGGCTGCGATTCAATCACTGCTCAGACATAGAGACCGGCAGAGGGAGGCCTTGATTGAAGCCGCGTGTAGAGTGGTGGCCGAAATGTTGATCGACGTTGCTGGCCTGCAGTTACGGGTTGAGGCCGATGGAGATGAATCCGCCCAGCAAGCTCAGCTGCGTGAACAGGTGGTCCGCAGCGAGCAGAACTGTGTCGATGATTTACTGACCTTGTTTGAATTTGATATGGAAGCTTTTGAGCCACCCGATCTGCCGCTGGAGCAGGGCAGGTGGGCACTCGATCCTTTCGACCCGGAAGCGTTGAAGGTGTTGGGCGTGCGTACCGGCTCATCGATTGCCGCCGGTGCAGCCGCTGGTGTCTCGCTTGATGCCATGCTCGGCGGCGCGAGCCTCGGTGCCGGAGCGCTTGTCGGTGCCAGTGCCGGTACGGTTTGGAGCTTGTATCGGAGCTTCGGAAGGCGCTGGGTCGATGAGATCCGCGGCTACCGCAATTTGAGTGTTGAAGAAGCGACTCTTGCTGTGCTCACTTCAAGACAGCTCAGCCTGCTACGTGCGCTGATGCGTCGCGGTCATGCCAGTACCGATCAGATCGTCGCAGAGTCAGACAAGGGATGGGCCGCCCCAGCCCTGCGCGAAGCTGTGTTGAGAGCCAGATCGCATCCCGACTGGTCAGCCATCAATAGCGGGCGACGAGAGCCGCGTCCTGATCAGGCGATGTTGCCTTTGCTATCGGCGCTGAGGTCAGTGCTGAGCGCGAACGAAGCTAGAATTAGCTCTGCGTCAGATGTTCGCTAGCTGGTCGGTAGTTTAGTGTCCTTGCATCGGCGGGCTTGATCGATTCCACAATCATTGCTGGCATAGACGCCTTACGTTCAAGGTAGGCGCAAAGATGTTTCAGTTATTGACTGCAATGTAATACCAGAACAGTAGTGCGACCAGGCCATTGGAAACACCAAATTCCAATAGTGCACCGCGACCGAGTCGCTGCCTGACAAAGAGAAACAGACACAGCAGGAAGGCCCAGGTCTTGAGCGCGGCGCCGAAGATCAGAAAGGGAACGGCGTGCTGGGGGTGAGCGTACAGATACAGGTACATGCTGCCAAATACGGCAGCCGTGCCGGCGGCAAAGAGCTTGAACTGCAGCCATTCCTCCGGCTGGTGGACAGAGCCAGGGATGGCGCGAACCGCGGTTAGCAGCAGTTTTGCCGCGCCGTAGTAATTCAGCGCAACACCAATCAGCAATATTATCTGCATGATTCTTCCCCTATGAGTGGCTCACGGTTGCCGCGAGAGTTCTTTTGCCAATCGCGCAGATATGCCCTTATTTTCCGGCCGGCGCGGCGGCCGCCAGCAGTGCTTTCGAGCGAACAAAATGCTGGAGGGCCAGCAACTCGGCTTCCTTGAACTCTGGAAACCTCGGCATGCCGTAGGGCTGCACTTTTGCGCCATCGATCACGACATCTTTCATGGCATCGAGGCTTAGCATGATAGTTGAGGCGCGCAGGTCGGGTGCATAGCCGGCTGAGACAGCGCCGGAGCTGTGACAGGCCGCGCAATGGCGCACATACAGTTTGGCCCCTTGTGCTGCTTGGTTTTCGTCGATTCTGAAATCCGTTGGCACGATGGGGCTGGGTATCATGGGCGCACCCAACTCCGGCATTTTCTGGGAGCCATCGAGGGCGAAGGTCAGTAGTCGACGCTGTTGCGCGCCAAATGCCCAGCCGAACTGTTGCAGCGCTGTGCCGCCTGCGAGCGATACGCCGGTTCCACCCCAACCCACCAGAAGAGAGACATATTGTTTGCCGTCAATCGCATAGCTCACTGGTGGTGCGCTGATGCCACTACCGACATTGACGCTCCACAGTTTGTCACCGGTCTGTGCATCAAAGGCGGCGAACTCACCGGTGATACCGCCCTGAAAAATCAGATCGCCAGCAGTGGCCATGGTTCCGGCGTTCCAGAACTCGAGCTGCGGAACCTCCCAGACTTTTTCCTGTTTCAGCGGGTCCCAGGCGAGTAGGGTGCTGCTGGCAACATTCGCCGGGACATCCTGATCGACCGGGAAGTTTATGCCCACGTCTGCGTAGAAATGCGGCGATTTCCAATCCACCGACTTGATCCCACTATCGTCAAACACGGCCGGCACTTCCTGCTTGGGAATGTAGACCAGGCCTGTCCTCGGGCTGTAAGACATGGCATGCCAGCTGTGTGCGCCGAAAGGGCTGGGCCAGACTACAGCGGGGCCGGTTTCGTAGCGCTGTCCTTCGACTTCGACCGGCCGACCGGTTTTCATGTCGATGTGGCTGGCCCAGCTCACCTTTGCAATTTTTTCCGCGGAGATCAGCCGACCGTCCTTGCGATCCAGGACATAAAAAAAACCATTCTTTGGTGCATGTAACAGGGCTTTGGTCGGCGCGCCCTCGATCTCGATATCGGCCAGCACCAGATCCATGCTCGAGTTGTAGTCCCATGATTCGCCCGGAACCGTCTGGTAATGCCATTTGTACTTGCCAGTATCCGCATCGAGCGCCACGATAGAACATAGGAAGAGGTTGTCGCCACCATCGGGTGAGCGCAATTTTCGGTTCCAGGGCGAGCCGTTGCCGGTGCCGATAATGACCTGATTGAATTCCGGGTCGTAGGTCAGACCATTCCAGGTATTACCGCCGCCGCCATGCTCCCACCACTTTCCAGTCCAGGTTTTGGCCGCCATTTCCTGCGTTTCATCCTCGAAGCCGTCAGCCGGATTTCCCGGAACCACGAAGAACTGCCAGGCGAAGGAACCGTCGGAGATGTTATAGGCTTTGACCACGCCACGTGTCGCGTCAAATTCGGTGCCGCCGTCGCCGATCAGGACCAGATCACGAAATACAATCGGGTGTCCCGAGATGTAGGTGGCCTTCTTGGTGTCTGTGCTCTGAACTTCCCAGATTGGCTTGCCATTCTTGGCGTCTAATGCGATCAAGCGCCCGTCGATTGTGCAGATGATGACTCGACCTTTCCAGAAGGCGATGCCTTTATTGGAATCCCACATGATGCGAAGACGGTCGCCGGCATGCTTGATCGACTCCGGATCGTATTCCCAAAGAAGCTCGCCAGTTTTGGCATTGACCGCGCGGGTGACGCTCCAGCTGCCTGCGAAGTACATCACGCCATCGACCACGATCGGGGTCCCCAGCAGGCTGCGATCTTTGGGCAGAGGCATGACCCATTCCAGACCGAGTCTGGCCACACTGCCTTTGTTGATCTGGCTCAGAGGGCTGTAACGCTGCTCGGAAAAATTGCGGCCGTAGGCCAGCCAGTTCGAACCTTGTTCCAGATCGCTCAGTGCGGTGTCATCGACGACGGTCGCAGGCGCTTCGGCTTTGGCGGGCTGCCGATTCTTCATGTCCGCATCCTCACCTGGTGAGCAGCCGCTAATTGCAAAAAATCCAACCAAGCACAATAGGTTTCTGAACATATCTCCCCCAGATTTATATTTATAGTTGATTGGCGACGCTCTGTTCCTGCTGAGGGGCGCAGCCGTGATTGTAGTGCCAGAAAACCCAAAAATCGTGTCCAGGGCAAATTGAAGCGAGTGAATCGGGGATTGCACGCGAAGCAATTCTCATTTGCGTATTGACTGCCCCGCTGGTGGAGCAGCGAGGATTCATTGAAGGGGTCGAGAATTCTGTATTTTCTCTCCCGTGCAAAGGACTGAGCTGGCCTGCCTATCTCGCCCCCATGCTTAGGCCATCTGAGGGCGGGGAAGATCAATTGGGTCTGCTTGGTCTGCATAGCGGCTAAGGCGTAAGCTGGCTTTATCGCCGTAGCTTCCGGTCCCGGCAGATACTTCCCGGCTAGAACAGGAGAATTTCATGATCACTCTGCAGACCCATAACGCGGTAGCGGAGGACCGCGAGAAACTTATAAGTTCGCTTGTTGCAGCGTTTATCCATGATCCGATTGCGCGTTGGGTCTGGCCGGAGCCACACGCGTATCTGAGCAATTACCGTGCTTTTGTCGAAGCCTTTGGCGGGTCGGCCATTGAGGCCGGCACCGCACTGTATTCGGGCGATCATATCGGCGGCGCGCTGTGGCTGGCGCCTGGGATCGCGCCTGACGAAGAGCGCCTCGCGGAAATCCTACAGAGCAGCATTGCCGAGGAACGCTTGAACGTGGTCTTCAATTTCGTACAACAAATGGGCGCGCATCATCCGAGGGAGCCGGTCTGGCATCTGACCATGATCGGGGTGGACCCGACCCAATATGGTTGCGGTCACGGTGCAGCAATGATGAATGCATTTCTTGAGCGCATTGATGACAGAGGCGAGCCGGCCTATCTGGAATCATCCAATCCGGCCAATATCAGCCTGTATCAACGTCATGGTTTTGAAGTGACTGGCAGGTTTCAAGTCGGCGATTCACCCGTCATGACCCCCATGTATCGCCAGGCCCGGGTGTGAATTTCACCGCCCAGTAAGGCTGCTTGGGTGCTTTTCGCCTAGGACAGCTTCTGCGATCCGATTCAAGATCACGGCAAATACGCGGCGCTTCAGCGAGGTTTGCAGCGATCGAGCCACCAAGTCTGCAAGTCCTGCGCTGACAAAGGTTTGGAGAACCAGTATCCCTGCAGCAAGTTTGCGCCCATTTCCCGCATGAGTATCGCCGTGGCCTCGTCCTCGACCCCCTCTGCAACCGTGGTGAGGCCGAACCGCTGCGCCAACCCGAGGCAAGATTCCACGATCGCGCGAGCTTCCGGGTCAGCTACCGCACGAGACACGAAGGAGATGTCTACCTTGAGTTCCGTCAGTGGCAGTAACTTCAACTGCGCAAATGTAGAGTATCGAGTGCCGAAATCATCTCCCGCCAGGTGAAAGCCCTTGAGGCGCAGGCGCGTGAGTGTATCCAGCGTTTTCGCCACACTGCCGATCAAGGCGGATTCCGTCATCTCGAAGGTCACTCGTGACGGCTCAATGAGGTGCTGCTCGGCGAGTTCCAGCATCCGGTCGGGCAGGTCGGTGTCATCCAGAGACGCTGCCGAAATATTGATTTCCATGTCCGGGCAGACGCCACGAGCGGCCCAATGCGCCATGTCCGCAAAGGCCTGGGCACTGATCGTGTAAGTCAGCGCATCGATCAAGTCGCAGCGTTCTGCAGTTGGGATGAACTGCTCGGGCATCACTAAACCGCGTCCAGGTATTCGCAGGCGTGCAAGGGCTTCAACCGAACGTGGCGCGCCACTAAGAGCACACACCTTGGGTTGGTAATGTGGAATCAATCGGCCCGACTCCAGCGCATCCGACAGCTCCCCTATGCTTAATTCAGGATGGGCCACTTTGGTTGAGGCGCGTTTGCCGGCGGGTTTGGAAAGCAGGCGGGAGATGGCGCTGCTGCGTATCGGCTTTTCGAGTACACCCAGAACATTGAGTGCGTACGCTTGTGCCAGTGACTCGGCAGTCTTCAAGGTCTTGCGGTCGAGGCCACTGGTCAGAATCAGATCTGTCGAGTCGCCTCTCTGGGCGAGTGAACGCAAAAATTCAATCCCGTCGGATCCCGGCATCTGCAGATCGACGAAAATCAGATCGAACGGGCCTTGCCCCAGCAGCTTTTGCATTGCGTCATGGCCATCAGCGGCTGCGACCACGCGATGAGCGCCAAGCGCGGTGATTTGTTTTACCAGCGCATCCCTGACGAACTCATCATCATCGACCACCATTACATAATTTTTCATTTACGAATGCAGCTCTGTTATTGCTGGTCAAATCCGCCCAATGCAGCGTCCTCGTCACGTTCCGCTCCGTCGGGTCGGGTACCCTCGATTAGGCGACATCAAGACTGACAATTTCACCCGGAGAGAAACTCTCCCTTAGATATTCGCACAAGAGAGTAGCCTCTAATCCGTTTCGGCGCACATGCCTGCCAGCAGCGTTGCAATCGTCTGTGTCGAAGGAGCAATTAAGGGCTATGCTCTTACTTCCTTACCTAAAGTAAAACGGGTGCCCCCGTCCCGTTGACCAATCTTTTTCTAGTCAATTACATGCCGACATCAGAACGAGAACTGCGTCACATTTGGCCTGTAGGGCTGTTGCCGTGATCAGGCGAAGCAAGCTTTGCGAGCGCTTGCGGCTGCCATTATGTTCCCGCAGGAACAGTTCTTCTGCTTGCGATAATTCTCCCGGGATTAACTTCAGCCTCCCTTATGTCTCGGCTTTGATGCTGGCCGTGCTGATAACTGCGAGTCCTGGTGCCTGGGGCGATAGCGTCAAGATCATCGCCAATAAGGCTCTGGATCAGCGTGAACTTGATCGGGCCATAGTGCGTTCCATATTCAGCGTTCGACTGCGTCAGTGGCCGGATGGTTCGCCGGTAAAAGCATTTGTCCTGCCAGACAGTGATCCAGTCCACCAACAATTCTGCCGCGAAAAACTCGGAACCTTTCCGTACGTATTGCGTGCGGCCTGGGATCGGGCAGTGTTTACCGGAACTGGAATCGCGCCGGAAGTCGTCAAAAGCGAGCAGGAAATGAGACGCAAAGTCGAATCTACTCCAGGGGCTATCGGTTATGTGTCGGTGCCAGCCCCGGAGGACGTCAACGCCATGCCCTCTCTGTCGACTGGAGTGGTCGGAGTAATCAAACAATGAAATATTCGACCCCAGCCTTTCTGATTCTGCTGTTTGCGCAAATTGTGCATACACCAGTTTCGGCTATGGAGTACCAAATCCACGGATTTGCGTCCCAGGCTTATCTATTGAGTGAGGGCAACAATTACTATGGCGATAGCACCAACGGCAGTCATGATTTCTATGAAGCGGCGATTAACGGAAGTCTGTCACTTGGACACGGGTTACTGGTTTCTGCACAGGCCCTGATCCGCGATGCTGGAATCAGTGATAACGGAAAACCGCGGCTGGATTATGCGCTGGTGGACTGGCGCGCGCTGGACAGCAAAGAGGGATCTGCCGGCGTCAGACTGGGTCGAGTGAAGAATCCGATGGGTTTGTTCAACGATACGCGCGACGTTGTTTTCACACGGCCGAGCATCTTGTTGCCGCAATCTGTCTATTTTGACGGGACGGGCGTTCGCAGCTTGCTGTTTTCCTCTGATGGCGCGCAAGTCTACGGCGATATCAACCTTGGCAACCATCGATGGTCTTTGAGCCTGACCTCAGCCCTGAATCGGGATTTGACAAAAAAGGAGAAATTGTCGCTTGGTAGTCACGCGGCAGACACGGAAATCCGGCATCTAAATTTTTCTCATCTGACCGATCACTGGAACAACGGTCAGGCAATCATTGGCCTGAGTCATGGCCATGCGCATCTGGTGCAGGCGTTGCCGGCACAGTTCGGCGGAGAAGTTAATTTTGAATTCAATTTTTATGTCGTGTCGGCTCAGTACAATGCGGAGCGCGTGAGCCTTACCACCGAATATATGTACACGCGTGGCGTTGGCGATATCGGCAATGGCAGGAAGCTAAAGATAGCCCTTGATGGCGGCTATACCCAACTCGACTTTCGACCCGCTCAGCACTGGACGACCTTCCTGCGCTATGACGTGAGATTCAACGATGCCGGAGATCGCGACGGACGCAAGGCCGCCGCCACTTCCGGGAGTGAACGCTACAGCGAGTTTGCCCACGATTTGACGCTGGGGCTCGGATGGACCCCGGATGAAAATTGGGGTGTGTGGGGGGAGGTGCACCGCATTTATGGCACTGCGACCGCGCCGCCCCTGGACAATCCCGACGGGGCCAATGATTCGCACTGGACATTGATGACCGTCATGGTGGGGTATCGTTTCTGAATGCAGTGCCCGAATCGACCGTAAATCCTGAAACGGCGATATATCAACGCGCCGGCCTCGGCCTTAGATGGAAGGCCATACTGGCTATGCTGGCGGTTCTTAGCGCTGCCTATCTAGCCTCTGCTTACTGGGTTTACTACCAGCTTTCCGCGCAACACGACGAGGCGCTGTCCGAACAGGTTGCGTCATTACCGGGCGATTT
>JBFJJV010000129.1:0-8322 GCA_041635265.1 Panacagrimonas sp. | reverse complement strand
CTCGGGCGCAGCCTCCTGCATATTCACTGCCTGAAGCAAGGCGGCCAACTCTTCCGGCTTTGCCTCCCGGTAGCTGCCAGCCTTGATGCCGCGACCGAGTCGAATCGGCCCATAGCCAATGCGAATCAGCCGGCTGACCTGTAGATCTACCGCCTCGAACAATCGTCGCACGATGCGGTTACGCCCTTCCCCCATAGTGATCTCATACCAGCGATTGGCGGAAACCTCGCCGCCCTCCATATCGGGCGGTTCTGCCAGAAGTAGTGACTCGCACCTGGCCATGCCGTCCTCGAGCTGAACCCCCTGCATCAATTGTTTGCGAATATCATCCGTGACGTCCCCGAGCACCCGCACCGCGTAGACACGCTTGATCTCGAAGCTGGGGTGGGTCAAGCGACGCGCGAGCTCGCCGTCGGTGGTTAGCAACAGCAGACCCGAGGTGTTGATATCCAAGCGCCCCACGCTAATCCAGCGCCCGCTTTCCAGTTCCGGCAGCTTACGAAACACCGTGCGACGCCCCTCCGGATCATCTCGCGTCACCATCTCCCCAGTTTTCTTGCGAAAAAGAATGACGCGCGGCGGTGGCTGGATTCGGGTCAGGGCGATCAACTTGCCATCGACACGAATCTTGTCTGTGTGACTGACGGACTGGCCGACCTCTGCAGGACGCCCGTTGACGGTAATTCTGCCTTCGGTGATCCAGGATTCGATCGCGCGGCGACTGGCAACACCAGCTGTGGCGAGTACTTTCTGAATTCTCTGACTCACATTATTCGCACGATGTTAATGAACGGTTGTTGGGTCGACATCCGAGGCTGGCTCGGACGACGATGATTCAGCCAGATTGGACTCAGCCTGATCTGCATCCGCCGGCTCTGCCGCATCCGCTGAATCTACTGAATCAGCCTCTTCATTCAGCGGCATGGCCTTGCCTTCCGAAGAGGCATCCTGCAGACGGGCCAAGGCGGCATCGAGCTGATCAGCATCCTTGATTTCTGGCAGCGAGGGAAGCTCGTCCAGCGACCTCAGATTAAAATCATCCAGAAATTGGTGCGTCGTGCCGAACAGCATCGGCCGGCCCGGAACTTCCTTGACACCCAGTTCGCGAATCCACCCTCGCTCGGAAAGTGTGCGCAAAATATTGGTGGAGACCGCGACCCCGCGAATATCCTCGATCTCACCGCGGGTAATGGGCTGGCGATAACAGATCAGGGCCAGGGTCTCGAGTAGCGCCCGAGAGTAACGGGGTGGTTTTTCCTGCCACAAGCGCCCTACCCATTCGGCATAATCGCGCTTGACCTGAATACGGTAGCCCCCACTGACTTCCTTGAGCTCGGATGCACCCTGAGCGATACGCTCGCCCAATTGCGTCAGCGCATCGCGAAGATGCTGCTTGCCTACTTCAAATTCCGCACCCAATAATTTGTGTAACTGCTTGACCGACAGCGGCGTATCCGAAGCCAGCAGCAACGCTTCCACAATGCGCTCAAGACGGTTGAGTATCGCGGAGTCGAGCGGCCCTGAATCCACGGCTTCGGAAGCCTCCACTTCCAGTTCGGTCTGCTCCACCACTTCTTCTGCTCGTTCGTCTGGTTCATTCATGGCTGTATTCGCTGCTTTTCAATTAACTGATATCCGATCCTTCGCCGATTACTGAAGCTCTTGCGCAGGCGATACTTCTTCTTCACTGGGTCGCGCCGGTCCGATGGTCAGCTCGGTAAACGCGCCCTCCTGCCTGATGTGAATCATGGACAACTTGGCCATCTCAAGAATGGCCAGCAAAACGATCACGATACCTGCGCGCCCCTCTTCCGGATCACAAAGATCGACAAAACGGGCAGGTGCGCAGCGGATTCGATCCAGAATATGGCTCATGCGTTCACGCACGCTCAGGGGTTCGCGCGCAATTTGATGATGGGTAAACATCTCGGCGCGTAATAACACATCGCGAAACGCCATCATCAGGTCTTTGAGTTTCGGTTGCGGCAAGGGCACATCGCTCGGTATCACTTCTGGACGAGCCGAGGCCTGATGCAACTCGCGCCCCATGCGTGGCATGGCCTCCAGATTCTCCGCCGCAATCTTGAAGCGTTCGTACTCCTGCAAGCGTCGCACCAGTTCCATGCGCGGGTCGCCTTCATCTTCTTCCTCAGTGATATGCCGCGGCAACAGGATTCGTGACTTGATCTCTGCCAGCAGCGCCGCCATCACCAGATACTCGGCAGCGAGTTCCAGACGCATATCCTCCATCAGTGCGATGTACTGCATGTATTGCTGGGTGATCTTGAGCACGGGAATCTCAAGGATGTTGAGATTCTGTTTACGAATCAGATACAGCAAAAGATCGAGCGGCCCCTCAAACGCCTCGAGGACGACCTGAAGCGCATCCGGTGGGATATAAAGATCTTCCGGCATCTTTCCCAGGGGCTGGCCATTGACTCGGAAGTCCCTCTTCTCCGCCGCAATTACGTCCGCGTCGGTGGATGCATCGACTCTCTCTGCATCATTCATGGCGACTGGCTCGAACCGTGATCCGGGGAACTATTCGGGAATAAAACCGAGCGCCTGGTGCACTCGTTGCAATGTGACATCGGCCTTGGCGCTCGCGCGCAGGGCACCCTCGCGCAACACCTTCATTAACCCCGCTTCGTCGCTACGCAGCGCTTGGTAGCGGGCTTGCACCGGTCGAAGACACTCCACCACCGATTCAGCTACCGCAGCCTTGAGCTTGCCATAGCCCTGACCGGAGTACTCGCTGACGATATCATCAAAACTGCGGCCCTCCGTGGCCGACAGAATTGACATGAGATTGGACACGCCCGGCTTTTCCTTGGGGTCGTAGCGGATCTCGGTATCGGTATCGGTTACGGCGCGCTTGATCTTGCGCGCCACCACCTTGGGATCGTCCAGCAGATAGATGGCGTCGGTCTCGGCGTCGCCGGACTTACTCATCTTGGCCGTCGGTGTCTGCAGACCCATGATGCGAGCGCCAACCGGCGGAATCATGGGCTCAGGAATGACAAACACGTCGCCATGCGCATTGTTGAAGCGCATCGCCACGTCGCGGGTCAATTCCAGGTGCTGGCGCTGATCATCACCTACCGGAACGCCGGTGGCGTCGTACAACAAAATGTCAGCTGCCATCAGCACTGGGTAATCAAACAGGCCGGCGTTGATGTTGTCGACATTCCGCGCGCTCTTGTCCTTGAACTGTGTCATGCGGTTCAGTTCGCCCATCTGCGTATAGCAGTTGAGAATCCAAGACAGCCGTGCATGCGCTGCCACATGGCTTTGCACGAACAGTACGTTTCGCTCGGGATCCAGACCACAGGCTAGGTATAGAGCGATGAATTCCAGGCAGCGCTCGCGCAGCACTTTGGGGTCCTGCCGCAGGGTAATCGCATGCAGATCAACCAGCATGTAATAGCAGTCATGGGTATCGGCCAGCGGCACCCAGTTCTTGATGGCCCCCAGATAGTTGCCCAGTGTAAGCCGCCCGGAGGGCTGGATTCCGGAGAGAACGATCGGTCGTTGGCTAGCAGCGTTCATGCGTTAAAAAATTTGAGAGAGGTTCAAGGTTCTATATAGTTGATGCCAAAGGCCTTGTAGAGCGCAAATTCAGACAGCGCCAGAGGCCAGAACAGCATTTTGCCGAGGATTCCGCTGACCAGAAGCCCCACCAGGATCACGAACCCCCAGCGCTCCAATTTGGCCAGCGGGCGGGCGATGACCTCTGGCAGCAAGCCCACGGCGATGCGACCGCCATCCAGCGGCGGCAAGGGCAGCAGATTAAGGATCATCAGCACTAGGTTGATCGCCACACCGGCCACGCACATATCGCGCAGCAAGGCCCAGCTCGCGGTATCGCTGCCATAGTGCTGATAAAACCAGAGCAGGCTGACCCAGGCAATCGCCATGAGCAAATTGGCGGCCGGTCCTGCCACGGCCACGATGGCCATATCACGGCGCGGCCGGCCCAGCCGGGAGAAATTCACCGGCACCGGCTTGGCCCAGCCGAACAGGAATGGCGCCTTGAGCAGCAGCAACAGCGCAGGCAGCAGGACGGTTCCCACCCCATCTACGTGACGAATCGGATTCAGGCTGAGGCGCCCGGCGCGCTCAGCCGTATCGTCACCCAGCTTCTTGGCCGCAAAGCCGTGAGCAACTTCATGCAGAGTCACCGCCAGCAATACAGGAAGCGCCCAGATCGCAATTTGCTGGGCCAGAAGGGTTAGATCGGGCATCGGCCGATTATACGGGCCCGAGCACAGCAACCCTGAGTTCTTTGGCCTCAATCAGGGCTGCAGTCCGCTGTTCGCCCCTAGGCCTGTGTCACATGTCCTTGAATGGGGCCGAATATTTCCCCATCGTTTCCCTTGCGGCATCCTTCAAAAACGAGGATTCCGCAGCAGGATCAGCCATTGGCCGTGATCCACCGCGCAATTGCGTCGCCGATCTCCCGGCCGGAGTCTTCCTGAATAAAGTGGCTGCCCCTGACCGTCACTTCCTCCTGATTGGGCCAGCTTCGGCAGAAGTCCCTTGCCTCTCCAATCAGGATGGCGCCGGGTTCGGCGTTGACAAACAACTTGGGTATTTCACTGGTTTTCAGCCAGTCTGAGTAAGCTTGGGCCCGCGCGTTCACATCCGCGGGTTCGCCGGCCACCGGAATACTGCGCGGCCAACTCAGGGTGGGCCAGCGATCCTCCCGCTTCAGAAACGGCCGGCGGTATTCGTTCATCTCGGCTTCGCTGAGTGGGCGCAAGACTGAGCCGGGCAGGACTTTCTCGATAAACATATTTCGATCCAGAATCAGCTCTTCTCCCTTGGCTGAGCGAAAACCCTGGAATATGCGTACGGAATCCGCATTCCACTGGCCCCAGTCGCCAAACGGTCGAACGATGGCTTCCATATAGGCAATGCCCTTGACCTGCTGCGGATGCCGTCGCGCCCAGTCAAAACCGAGCCCGGAGCCCCAGTCGTGCACGACCAGCCAGACCGGCTCCTCAGCGACCAGCTCCGAGATCAAAGCGTCCAGATGCCGTGAGTGAACATCAAAGCTGTAGGCGGTCTCCGGCGGCGATAATTTTTCAGAGTCGCCCATGCCAATCAGATCCGGCGCGATGCAGCGACCCAGACTATGCACCTGCGGCATCACATCCCGCCACAGGTAAGACGAGGTCGGATTACCGTGCAAAAAAAGAATCGGCGCCCCCTCGCCCATTTCGATATAGGCCATTTCGTGACCCAGCACCTCGCGGTAATTTTTAGTGCCCATCCGAACTCACTCCTGTGACAATCCAATCGCCTCTATGGGCCCTTTTCCTCGTCGAAGGAGTTCAGGCGCGTCGCCAGAAAGATCAACGACCGTGGTGGGCTCGATACCACAGTGGCCGCCTGAGACCACCACGTCGACCGCGCGATCAAGCTGATCGCGCCAGTCTTCTGGATCGGCAACCGGATCTTCTTCACCGGGAAAAGCCAGCGTACAGCTGATGATGGGCTCACCCAAGGCCTCCAGCAGCGCCTGCGCTACCACGTGATCCGGGATACGGATACCGATGGTTTTGCGCTTTTCGTGGGCAATACGCCGGGGCAACTCCTTGGTCGCACTCAGCACGAAGGTATAGGCACCGGGCGTCAGCTGCTTGAGCAGTCGGAATTGCCAATTATCGATGCGGGCATAGTTTGATATCTGCGACAGATCACGACTGAGCAGGGTAAATTGGTGGTGACGATCAAATTGCCGAATCCGGCGCAGACGCTCCGCCGCGTCCTTGTCATCCAGATGACAGCCGAGCGCATAACAGGAATCCGTTGGATAGGCGATGACCGCCCCCTGACGCATGCGTGTGGCGATCTGCGCCAGCGTGCGCTTTTGCGGGTTCTGCGGATGGAGCTCAAACCAGTCAGCCATCGAAAGAGGGGGTCTCGGATTCGTTCATGTTCGGGTCCGCACGGTACTCAAGACAGCGGCGGCGCGCCAGTATGGGGTCTGTGCTCACTGGCAACCTATAATGGCGAAATGAAATCATTGATCGACATGACCCCGGCCCTTCTCTTTCTCGCCGCACTGTTCATGGGCGACATCTACATTGCGACCGCCGTGCTGATGGGGACCATGGTGGCGCTCGCCGCCTGGTACTGGGTGCGGGACGGAAAACCGCACAAATTACACACTTTCGGCGCTATCGCCGTCCTGGTCCTCGGTGGCCTGACCCTGTTCTTGCGGGACGCCAGCTTCGTCAAATACAAAACAAGTGTGGTCAACGGCGTCATCGCGCTCGTATTTATAGGCTCGCACTTCATCGGCAACAAAGTGCTACTGGCGCGAATTCCACAGCAAACGGTCATCATGCCCGACCCTGTCTGGCGGCGCGTGAATATGGCCTGGGCCGGCTATTTCGCATTCATCGCAATCCTGAATTACTTCATTCTCACCAATTTTGACGACCGCACCTGGGGCCTGTTCAAGACCTTTGGCGTGACTGCCATCATGTTCGTGTTTCTGCTCGCTCATATCCCCTTTGTCGGCAAATACATGCAATTCGACCAGGCAGAGAAATCCAGCTGATGCTGTACGTCATATTCGGTACCGACCGCCCTGGCGCTGCCGAAAAACGGGCCGCAGCTCGACCGGCTCACCTTGAACGAATCAAGGCCCTGCGCCGCGAGGGGCGGATGGAGCTGGTGGGCCCCACCCTGGAGACCGACGCACCGTCGATGGAAGGCGGCGTCAGTGGCAGCCTGATCGTCGCGGATTTTCCCAGTCTTTTGGCAGCCGAAGCCTGGGCCGACGCAGACCCTTATTGCACTGCAGGCGTCTATGCCGAAGTCCAAGTTCGCCCCTTTCTTAGCGTCAACCCGCAATGACTGCCGAGCGAATGCAGAAAATTCGGGCACGGCTGCTCCAACGCTTTGCCGATGCAAAAATAGAACTGGAAGACGAATCCCATCTTCACGCCGGGCATGCGGGCGCACGCAGCGGGCGCGGTCATTTCAAGCTCAGGATCACGACTCTGGAATTTGCCACTCTAAGCCCGATTGCCCGTCACAGGGCGGTCTATGAAGCCCTCGGCGAGTTGATGCAGACCGACATTCATGCCCTGTCCATCAGTGCCAGCAGCGAGTAGGAGCGGGCAAAATCAGTGTGGCTTTTACGCGCGATGGCGCTCTGAATCCGGTAGCATCTCGCGCCTAAATTGAATTGACCCTATACGGAGTATTGCATGCGTCGCGTTGTTTTCAACCAGAAAGGCGGAGTTGGCAAAACCACCATCGTGTGCAATCTGGCAGCCATCGCCGCGGCCAGCGGTCTGCGCACTCTGGTCATTGATCTGGATACGCAGGGCAACGCAACACAGTATCTGCTGGGCGCGGGCTATCAAAGAGCTGAAAAAACGATCGCCGATTTTTTCGAATCGACCTTGTCCTTCAATCTCAAGGCCGCCGCGTTTGACAGCTACGCCACCAGAACCCCATTTGAAAATCTCGACCTGATTGCCTACAGCCCACGGCTGGAGGAATTGATCGTCAAACTCGAGGCCAAACAGAAGATTTACAAATTCAGAGATGCGCTCAAGCGACTGCGCGGCTATGACGCCATTTTTATCGACACCCCGCCTGCTCTGAACTTTTATTCACGCTCAGCCCTGATTGCCGCAGAGCGCTTACTGATTCCCTTTGACTGCGACGAGTTCGCTCGTCAGGCGCTGTATACCCTGATGGAAAACATCGAAGAACTTCGCGAGGACCACAACGAGGACCTTGAGATTGAAGGCATCGTGATTAACCAGTTCCAGCCGCGCGCCAAGCTGCCCACCCGTTTGATCGAGCAGCTTCGCGCTGAGAAGCTGCCGGTACTGGAACAGACGCTTTCAAGCTCGGTACGGGTCAAGGAGTCGCACGATCAGCATAAACCGCTGATTCATCTTGCGCCTAGCCACCCGTTGACAGCCCAGTACGAAGCCCTGTATCGGGCCCTCAAACGCCGTTGAACTTAGGGTAGCGGACGTCAGTCACTTCGAATTCGGCGGCGCGCTCCGGCAGTTGGACCTTGACCAGATCGCCGATTGTGCGCCCCAGCAGTGAGCGCGCCATTGGCGAATCCATGCTGATACTGCCCTGCGCATAATCTGTTTCATCGGGTCCAACAATTCGGTAGCAGCGGCTCTGCTCCTGCTCGTCCAGAACTTCTACGGTCGCACCAAAATAGATGCTGGACTCATCCGAGGGCGGCTTGTCTGCCACTTTGAGTTGCGGCAAACGGCGCTGCAGGTAGCGCACACGCCGATCGATCTCGCGCAGTTCCTTCTTGCGATACTG
>JBFJJV010000128.1:0-8346 GCA_041635265.1 Panacagrimonas sp. | reverse complement strand
GGTCTGCTAGTGCTGCACCGGCGCAGCGAGATTGAGTCCCAGGCCGAGCAGCGCGTCTTCATCTATCTTCCGTTCCTCAGATCCGCCAGTAACCAGGCCGAAGTGTCCCCACCAGTCGAAGTAAGTCCAGGCCATATTGCTTTCTTCGAACAGGCTGCGGGCGTCGTGAAGCCATGCGCGACGCGACGCCGGCGGCGTGACATCGCGCAAGACACCGAATTCGCTACACCAGACGGGCTGCTTGTTCTGCTCTGACCAGCGGGCCGCCTGTGTGACAAAACTCGCCAGCTTCTGCTTGTTCCAAGCCTGCTGCCCGTACCAGGCCACATGCTCGCGCGCCTGCGGCGTCAGAGCCTCGATAATCGGCGCGACATTTTCCGGCGACGAGGGGTAGGGCAGATTTCTGAACACCATCCACATGGGCCAGCCCCAACTCGCGCCCTGATGGGTGAAGTTGTGTGGCTCATAGAAATGAAAGCTGTAGATCACGCGTTTGAAATTTAAGGGGCTCATGGCCAGCAGATCTTCGATATCAGAAAAATGCGCCCCGCCGACAGCCACGATCCGTGCGGGTGATATTTCTCGGACGGCCTCGATCAACTGCTGTTGGATCGCAAGAACCCGTTCGACGTCCTCGATTTCAGGCTCGTTCAGCATTTCAAAAATGATGCGATCGTCCGCAACATCCTGAAACTGGCGTGCCGTCTTGCGCCAGATCTCTGCAAGGTCTTCGATGGCCTGGTCGTCACTGGCCATCTGCTGCTTGTGCTCGGAAGCAGGTTGCATGGCCAGTACAACCAGCAGCCCCTGGGTCAAAGCCTGATTGACCCCCTCCTGCAGATATCGCGGGTGAGCACCATTGAGGATCAGCCAATCGGCATCGACCAGCAGGCGAACGTGGCGCAGGCCCATCCGGTGCATCAAGGAAAAATCCGCATCGCTCGGCCAGCCCGGCATCTGCTTGGCGTCCCTGCGATGGGTAAACCAGGTGGAAATATTGACACCTCGTCGCAGCTCATCACGGACGCGCGCCGGGATTTCAGCCCAAGGAGCGCGACTGCCTTTTGCGCCGAGCGGCTCGGGGCTGGCACCGCGCTCACCACAGCCAAGGATCAGACCCGCACCGATCAGCAGGGCAAGCGTGTACTGCTTCAGAGCCACAAATCAGCCTCCAGATTTCACGGGAGGCCTGAGTCTACTATCAGCGCGGCAGCTCGGATTCGCCCATTAGATAGGCATCAATGGCCTGCGCGGCCTGACGCCCTTCGCGAATCGCCCACACCACCAGTGACTGGCCACGGCGGGTATCACCGGCTGCGAACACCTTGTCGACCGAAGTCTGATAGCACCCCTCGCCATCTGTGCTCGCCTTGGCATTGCCGCGGGCATCTTTTTCCACCCCAAAGGCTTCGATCAATTGCGGTGCCGGGTGCAGAAAGCCCATGGCCAGCAGGACCAGATCGGCTTTCATTTCGAACTCGCTGTCCGGCACTTCCTGCATCTTTCCGTCTTTCCATTCGACGCGCGCTGCGATCAGTTTTTCGACTTTGCCGTTCTTGCCCTCAAAGCGTTTGGTGGCAACCGACCAGTCGCGCTCACAGCCTTCTTCGTGCGAAGACGAGGAGCGCAGCTTGATGGGCCAGTACGGCCATACCAGCGGCTTGTTTTCCTGCTCTGGCGGCTGCGGCATCAATTCAAACTGAGTCACACTGGCCGCGCCGTGACGGTTGCTGGTGCCGACACAGTCGGAGCCGGTATCGCCGCCGCCGATGACCACCACGTGCTTGCCCTTGGCGTGGATCTGATGCCTGACCTTGTCGCCGGCGTCCACCTTGTTTTGCTGTGGCAGGAATTCCATGGCGAAATAAATGCCGTCGAGCTCACGGCCAGGCACGGGCAGATCACGGCCCTGCTCTGAACCCGCGGTAATCAGCACTGCGTCGAATTCTTTCTTCAGCTGGTCCGGAGAGATGGTCTGTTTAGACCAGTTGGTGATCTTCTCCAAGGGGGCCTCGCCGACAAACACGCTGGTCTTGAAGACCACACCTTCAGCCCGCATCTGCTCCATGCGGCGATCAACAAACCCCTTGTCGAGCTTGAAGCCGGGAATACCATAGCGCAGCAAGCCACCAATCCGGTCGTTCTTTTCAAACACGGTGACGTCATGCCCAGCGCGCGCCAATTGCTGCGCTGCGGCCAGACCGGCGGGGCCGGAACCGACCACTGCAATCTTTTTGCCGGTCTTGACCTTTGCAGGCTGCGGCAGAACCCAACCGTTCTCAAAGCCTTTTTCGATGATAAACAGTTCGATCGACTTGATGCCGACCGCATCACGATTGACGTTGAGCGTACAGGCGGCTTCGCAAGGTGCCGGACATACCCGACCGGTAAATTCCGGAAAGTTGTTGGTGGAGTGCAGTGTGTCGAGCGCGTTGCGGTAATCCTCGGTGTAAACCAGGTCATTCCAGTCCGGAATGATGTTATTGACCGGGCAACCGGTCATGCAGAATGGAGTGCCGCAGTTCATGCAGCGGGCCGCCTGGATTTTGGCCTTGTCATCCTCCAGCACCAACAGGAATTCCTTGTTGTTCTTGAGGCGGCCTTCTACCGGCAGATAAGACTCCTTCTGCCGATCAAACTCCTTGAAACCTGTGACTTTGCCCATCGTTTTCGTTTCCTTCTTTCTGCTTGCGCTCGCGGAAGGAAGCGTTCAAGCACTTCCAAGCGCGACGATATGAATGCCCTGGCTGGCGACTAGGCCGCTTTCTGAGGCTCGCCGGCCTTGGGCCCGTACATCTCGCCCAGGGCCCGCCGATACTCATGCGGGAAGACCTTCACAAACTGGCTGCGCGACTTGGCCCAGTCATCCAGCAGTTCGCGCGCACGCGTGCTGCCGGTGTGCTTGAAGTGTTTCTCGATCAGGCCTTTGAGGATGGCCTCATCCGCCTGGGCCTCCCCGCCGCGTTCCATGCGATGCCACTGCGATCGCTCGACATTGGCCTCCTGCTCAGCCGCAGCGCGCACGGGCCCCAGTGCCACCATATCCAGATTGCAATGTGCTTCAAAGCGAGCTTCCGGATCGTAGACGTAGGCGATGCCGCCGGACATGCCAGCCGCAAAATTGCGGCCAGTGCTGCCCAGGACCACGACGGTGCCACCGGTCATGTATTCGCAGCCATGATCGCCTGTGCCTTCGACCACTGTGGTCGCACCCGAGTTGCGAACTGCGAAGCGCTCGCCGGCAACACCCTGGAAAAAGGCCTCCCCGCTGATCGCGCCGTACAGCAAGGTGTTACCCGCAATGATGTTCTCCACCGCGCGGCCTCTAAACTCAGTGTTGGTGCGCACGATAATGCGACCGCCACAGAGGCCCTTGCCGACGTAGTCATTGCCCTCGCCCACCAGATCCAGGGTGATGCCATGTGCAAGAAAGGCACCAACAGATTGGCCGGCTGTGCCCTGCAACTGGATGTGAATGGTGTCGTCGGGCAGACCGTCATGGCCATAGCGCTTGACCACTTCGGCCGAGAGCATGGCACCGACAGTGCGGTTGAGATTCTTGATCGGCGAGATGAAGGAAACCCGCTCACCCCTCTCCAGCGCAGGCTTGGCCTGCTCGATCAGGCGATTGTCCAGCGCACGATCCAAACCATGATCCTGGCCCATGACCCGGTATCTTGGCTCCTCGGTTTCTGGCTGGAAGAACAGACGGCTGAAGTCGAGCCCCTGCGCCTTCCAATGCGTGATCGCCTTGGATTGGTCCAGCAGCTCGGAGCGTCCGATCAGATCATCAAACTTCTTGATGCCCAGCTGCGCCATGATCTGGCGCGCCTCCTCGGCGACAAAGAAGAAGAAATTGACGACGTACTCCGGCTTGCCTGCAAACTTCTTGCGCAGTTCTGGATCCTGCGTGGCCACGCCGACCGAGCAGGTGTTGAGGTGACACTTGCGCAGCATGATGCAGCCCTCAGTGACCAGCGGCGCAGTTGAGAAACCCATCTCGTCGGCGCCGAGCAGGCCGGCAATGACGACGTCGCGGCCGGTCTTGATCTGGCCATCGGTCTGCACAATGATACGGCTGCGCAAGCCATTCAGCACCAGAGTCTGCTGGGTTTCAGCCAGCCCCAGTTCCCAGGGCGCACCTGCGTGCTTGACGCTGGATTGCGGTGAAGCACCGGTACCACCGTCGTGCCCTGCAATGACCACGTGATCGGCCTTGGCCTTGCACACACCGGCCGCGATCGTACCGACGCCCACTTCGGAGACCAGCTTGACCGAGATGTCGGCGTTGCGATTTGCGTTCTTCAGATCGTGAATCAGCTGCGCCAGATCTTCGATGGAATATATATCGTGATGCGGAGGCGGAGAAATCAGACCCACCCCGGGCACGGAAAAACGCAGGCGAGCGATGTATTCGCTGACCTTGGAACCCGGCAGCTGCCCGCCCTCGCCCGGCTTCGCGCCCTGGGCCATCTTGATCTGGATTTGATCGGCGGAGTTCAGATACTCGGTGGTCACGCCAAAGCGTCCGGCCGCAACCTGCTTGATGCGCGAACGCAGCGAGTCACCGGCCTTGAGTGGGATATCCACTTCCACCTGATCCTTGCCGATGACCGAGGCCATGGTGTCACCATCCTTGATGGTGATTCCCTGCTTCTCCAGACGATAGCGCGTCGGATCTTCGCCGCCTTCACCGGTGTTGGACTTGCCGCCCAGCCGATTCATGGCAACCGCCAGCGTGGCGTGCGCCTCAGTGCTGATCGAGCCCAGCGACATGGCCCCGGTGGCAAAGCGTTTGACGATTTCGGAGGCGGGTTCGACCTCGTCCAGAGGGATTGCCTTGGCGGGATCGATTTTGAACTCGAACAGGCCGCGCAGCGTCATGTGACGCCGGCTCTGATCGTTGATGATCTGCGCGTATTCCTTGTAGGTGGAGAAGCTGTTTGAGCGCGTTGAATGTTGCAGTTTGGCGATCGCGTCCGGCGTCCACATGTGTTCTTCGCCGCGCACACGGAAGGCGTATTCACCGCCCGCATCGAGCATATTGGCCAGCACCGGGTTGTTACCAAAGGCGAGCTTGTGCAGCCGCACGGCTTCCTCGGCAATCTCGAAAACTCCGATGCCCTCGACGTTGGATGGGGTGCCACTGAAATACTTGTCGATGGTGGCGCGATTGATTCCGATGGCTTCGAAAATCTGCGCGCCGCAGTAAGACATATAAGTGGAGATGCCCATCTTGGACATCACCTTCATCAGGCCCTTGTTGATCGCCTTGATGAAATTTTCGATCGCTTCGTCCGCGCTCAGACCGCCGGCCAGAGCCGGCGCCATATCGGCCAGGGTCTCCATGGCGAGATAGGGGTGGATCGCTTCCGCGCCAAAACCAGCGAGCAGGGCAAAGTGGTGTACTTCGCGGGCAGAGCCGGTTTCAACCACCAGACCGGTGGAGGTGCGCAGTCCCTCGCGGACCAGATGCAAATGGATGGCGGAGGTCGCGAGCAGAGCCGGGATCGCCACATGATCTTCATCCATGCGTCGATCGGTCAGGATCAGGATGTTGTGCCCGTCCTTGATCGCATCGACTGCCTTGGCGCAGAGCGACGCGAGCCGCGCTTCCACCCCTTCGCTACCCCAGGATGCTGGGTAGCAGGTATTGATCTCAAACGACAGGAATTTGCCGCGCGTATGCCGATTGATGGCACGCAGCTTGGCCATGTTCGCCGCATTGAGAATGGGCTGGGTGACTTCCAGGCGCATCTGCGGGTTCAGATTGGCGGTATCGAGCAGATTGGGCTTTGGCCCGATGAAAGACACCAGCGACATCACCAGCGCTTCGCGGATCGGATCGATCGGCGGATTGGTGACCTGCGCAAACAGCTGCTTGAAATAGTTGTACAGCTGCTTGTTCTTATTGGACATCACCGCCAGCGGGGCATCATTGCCCATGGAGCCCGTGGGCTCCTGCCCTTCTGCCGCCATCGGCGTCAGGATCATGCGGATGTCTTCCTGGGTATAGCCAAACGCCTGCTGGCGGTCGAGCAGAGACACTTCCCCGCCCTGACGCGGCGGCGCGCTCGGCTCCAGCGGTTCCAACTCGTCCAGATGAATGCGCACACGCTGAATCCAAGCCTTGTACGGCTCGGCGCTGGCGTAGGCTTCCTTGAGTTCCTGATCTTCGATGATGCGACCTTCTTCAAGATCGATCAGAAACATTTTCCCGGGTTGCAGTCTCCATTTCTTGGTGATTCGAGCATCGGGGATCGGCAACACGCCGGATTCAGAGGCCATGACCACGACATCTTCGTCAGTCACGATAAAACGCGAGGGCCGCAGTCCGTTGCGATCCAGAGTGCCTCCGATGTAGCGACCATCGGTAAAGGCCAGCGCAGCCGGGCCGTCCCAGGGTTCCATCATCGCCGCGTGATACTCGTAGAAAGCGCGGCGGCTGCTGTCCATCAAAGTATGATTTTCCCAAGCCTCGGGCACCATCATCATCATGGCCTGTGCGATGGGATAGCCGGCCATGACCAGCAGTTCGAGCGCATTGTCGAAGCAGGCAGTGTCCGACTGGCCTTCGTAGATCAGTGGGAACAGTTTCTGCAGATCGTCGCCGAGTTCGGCGGACTTCATGACGCCTTCACGGGCGCGCATCCAGTTGAAGTTGCCCTTGACTGTATTGATTTCGCCGTTGTGGGCCAGCATGCGGTAAGGATGCGCCAGCGGCCACTCAGGGAAAGTATTGGTTGAAAAGCGCTGGTGTACCAGAGCCAGAGCGGAGACGCAGCGCTGGTCTTGCAGGTCGGTGTAATAAACGCCGACCTGGGCGGCCAACAGCAGCCCCTTGTAGACCACGGTGCGCGCGGACATGGAGGCGACAAAATACTCTTGGCCGTGCAGCAGATTCATGTGGCGAATCGAGTGCCCGGCCACTTTGCGGATCACATACAGTTTCCGCTCCAGGGCGTCGGTCACGAAAATGTCCGATCCTCGGCCGATGAAGATCTGTCGGATGACCGGCTCCTTCGCTCGCACGGTCGGCGACATCGGCATGTCTCGATCGACCGGCACATCTCGCCAGCCCAGAATGATCTGGCCTTCTTCGCGGACTGCGCGCTCGATTTCCTGCTCGCAAGCAATTCGTGAGGCGCTTTCCTTGGGCAGGAAGACCATGCCGACGCCATACTCGCCCAGCGGCGGCAAGGTAACCCCTTGCGCCGCCATTTCCTCGCGGTAGAGCGCGTCAGGGATCTGGATCAAAATGCCGGCACCGTCGCCCATCAGCTCGTCGGCGCCTACAGCGCCGCGATGTTCGAGGTTTTCAAGGATCAGCAATCCGTCCTGAACGATTGAGTGCTTCTTGTCACCCTTGATATGGGCGATAAAGCCGATGCCGCAGGCATCGTGCTCGTTACTGGGGCTGTAGAGGCCGTGACGTTGCGCGTGTTCGAGGTTCTGCGCCATAGGACGATCTCACTCAAAAAATGGTGCGGGCGGGGGAGGATAGGGCACAGCAACATCGATGCCAAGTAAATTAATTAGGGTCTGTCCCCACTTTAATTGCTCGATGTCAGTGGACCAGATTAATTAGGGACAGATCGTATTTCGCAATTGAGCCCTGAGCTGACCGTCAGGAGGGGTTCAAGAACCATTCGGCTGATTGAGCGCCGGCCGGCCCGATTTTGCCGGCTTCAGGCGCCTTTTTGTCCTTTTCTGCAGAGCGTCAATAAAGGGATCAGTGCCCAGAGCCCAGCCGCTGAGGACCGAGCGCTCAATCCGGCTGCTGATCTCCTCCGTCAGCCCCGAATCGAGATCTCGCTTGTACTCAGCCTCTCTGTCGAACGGCGTGTTCCCCATGGCCCAATACAGCGCATGTGGGCTCAGCAAGGGGTCATGCTGCTCGCCGAGGTAGTGGTGACAACTGGACCAGGGGTGATCCTGTGGCCGCAGCACCAGTCCCGCACGCACAGAGCTGAGATCGACATAAGTCATGCATTGCCGAAAAAATGTCTCAGGTTCAAGGACGGTGGCACGGTAGCGGCCCTCCCATAAGGCGCCTCTTCGTCCATTGCGGCGATTGAATCCCTGTACATACACCCGACTGATTGATTGGATCAGCCGCGGCAAGCCCTCCTCAGTGTCCGGCGTCAGCAATAATTGGAACGCCCCAGGCATCAGCACATAGGCGTGGATACGTGTGGCCTGTGCTTTTGCATGCACAGCCAACAACGCCAGAAACCTTCGGTAGTCCTCAGCCTCTGCGAATATGGCCTGCCCGTTCATTCCGCGCTGAAACACCAGATGCGGATAACCCACAACCGCCAGCCGCGCTAATCGCGCCATGGGCTC
>JBFJJV010000127.1:0-8390 GCA_041635265.1 Panacagrimonas sp. | reverse complement strand
GACGCGCTGATCGCAAGCGTTGGCAAAGATCTGCGTGTTGCACTTCCGCTCGGACTCGGTAAGCCGACTGAGTTGATCAACGCGCTCTATGCACGGGCGCGCAGCGATTCTGCCATTTCCCTGACCTTGCTTACCGCACTGTCCCTAGAGAAACCTGTACCTAGCTCTTCCTTAGAGGCTGCATTCATGCAACCGGTTCTTGAGCGCGTGTTTGAAGGCGTTGTGGAGCTTGAATACGCGCGGGACATCAGCGCCGGGACCCTGCCGAACAATGTTCGCGTGTTGGAATTTTTCTTTCGACCCGGAAGCCGCCTACGGCATGCATCAGCGCAGCGCAATTATATTTCCACCAACTACACGTTTGCCGCTCGTGACGTCTTTGCACAGGGCTGCAATGTGCTCATGCAGTCTGTCGCCTGCTGCGAAGGTCCGCAAGGCATCCGGCTCAGTCTGAGCTGCAATCCCGACACCGGGCCGGAACTGGTGCTAATGCTGCGCGAGGCACAGGCGCGCGGCGAGCGCAAGGTCGCGGTGGTGGGGGTGGTCAACCAGAATCTGCCCTTTATGACTCACGATGCCGAGGTGGCTCCCGCCTGGTTCGATTATGTAGTGAAGCACCCGCGGTACAACAGTGCGCTGTTCCCGGCCCCTCGATTGCCCGTGGATCTGGCAGATTACGCGATCGGACTGTATGCCTCTGCCTTGGTCAGGGATGGCGGCACGCTGCAGATCGGCATCGGCAGTCTTGGCGACGCCATTGCCCAGGCGCTGCTCTTGCGAGAGCACGATAACGATGCTTATCGTGCTGCGATGCGCGCTGTTGATCCTCAGTGCCAACACGAGAAACTTATCGAAAGCATCGGCGGTCTGGGTTGTTTTGAGCAGGGCCTCTATGGCGCTACGGAAATGTTCGTTGACGGCTTCTGGCAACTCTTGCAGGGCAAGGTCCTGCGTCGCGAGGTCTACGATTTCTGGGCGTTGCAAAAGCTCATCAACGAGGGGATTTGTCAGCCAGAACGACTAGGCCCGGAACTGTTGGAAGGCTTTGAACGGCTCGGTGTCAGAGTGCTTCGAGGCAAAGACTTTGAAGTGCTTCAGCGCCATGGTGTGTTTCGCGATGAGGTGCGCTATGACGACGGATATATCGTCACGCCTCAAGGGGATCGACTGGTCGCCAATGTGGCGGATGCTGCCACGCGTCGCGTCCTCAATGAGCAATGCCTAGGCACGCGACTGCGCGGCGGAATCTCACTGACGGGTGGATTCTTTCTGGGGCCTAGAGATTTTTACGAAGCGCTCCGAAATGCAAGCGAGGGGTTGCGGAGCCGTATTTTCATGACCGGGGTGAACAAGGTTAATCAATTGGATTTGAATCCGCGCCTGTATCGCGAGCAGAGAATACATGCGCGTTTCATCAATACCGGCATGATGGCCACGCTCAATGGGGCGGTCGTATCCGATGGGCTTGATGATGGCCGTGTCGTTTCCGGTGTTGGTGGGCAGTACAACTTTGTGGCGCAAGCGCACCAGTTGCAGACCGGGCGCTCCATCTTGATGGTGCGAGCGACCCGGCAGCGCGACGATGGCGGTGTCAGCAGCAATCTGATTTCGGCCTATGGCCATTGCACCATTCCCCGACATCTTCGTGACATTCTGGTGACGGAGTACGGCATTGCTGATTTGCGCGCACAAACCGACAGTGAGGTCGCCAAGCGTCTGCTGAATATTGCAGATTCTCGTTTTCAATCAGACTTGCTCGTGCAGCTTCAGGCCGCAGGGAAAATTGAGAAAAGCTACGAAATACCTGTCGCACATCGAAGCAATACAGCCGCGGAACTGGCACGACGATTATCGACACAATCGCTTAGCAGCAGCCTGCCCCGATTTCCGTTTGGCAGCGAATTCACTGTACAGGAACAGCGGCTATTGGGTGCACTGAAAGGGCTCAAGGCCGCAGTCGCACAGACGCCACGATGGAAACTTCTGCTGCGCACCTTGACCGCAAGCGGGAAAGTCGCGGAGCGACATCGCGAGGATTTCGAGCGTCTCGGATTGATGGGAAAGAATGATCTGCAACAAAGGGTGGCACGTGCACTGCTGCCTGAGTTGCTGGACCTGGGCCAGGACTGATACGCCCTCGCCGAAGAGGCTTCCATAGCGCTCAATGAGCGCCAATCATGTCCGCGTCGACTTCATTAAAGAAATGGAAAAACAAAGGGATATGTCTTGCCCTGCCAAAATTTGCAATTCGCGCAAGGCGGAGGAGAATAGATCGGTAAACGTTATTTCTCGCATCGGAAATTTCGAAAACGAGGAGGCAATTCTCATGCAAGAGAATCAGACCGTAGTTTTGGTTGAGCGGCCGCGCTTTTTCATCCCCACCGCAAAATGTTTCCGCGTCGAAGAGGGGCCAGTTCCCGTACTGAAAAGCGGGGAGATTCAGATTCGGACGCATTGGCTGGGCATGGAGCCTTATCTGCTCGGAAAAGTGAAGAGACGCGGCAAGGCGCCTATTCCGCTGGGCGGAGCCATGGAAGGCCCTGCAGTGGGAGTGGTGGCGGCCTCGGAACATTCTGAATATGCACCCGGCGATCGCGTCACCGGCCTTTGGTCCTGGGCGAAGTTGGCGGTGGCGCTGAGTCCCTATATCCGGAAATTGCCCGCAATGCTGGAGCAGGAGTCCTACGCTCTCGGCGCGCTGGGTTACACCGGCTTCGGGGCTTGGCTCGCCACCGGCTATCTGGGCCGGGCCGGGCCAGGAGACACCGTGGTGATCGGTGCAGCCAGCGGCGGCATGGGACAGATGGTGGGACAAATGGCGAAGCTGCGCGGCTATCGCGCGGTTGGTATTGCCGGCACTGCGGAAAAGTGCGCGCTCGCAACCGATCGATTCGGATTCGATCAGTGTCTGAATCGGCACTCGCGTACGCTGTCGGAAGAGCTGCGTCAGGCCTGCCCGAACGGCATTGACCTTTACATCGAAGTGGTCGGCGGACATGTTTTCGAGGCGGCCTGGGCACTGCTCAATCTGAATGCGCGCGTCGTCAGCGCTGGCCTCATGGCCGTGTATTCCGGCCGAGAGTCGTCAAATGGCCCCGATCGCAGCATGATGATGCTCAATGACATCAACCTGAAGCGTCTGCAGGTCAGGGGCATGGTCGTGCTGGATTACATGACGACGCATTATTCCCAGTTCAAAAAAGAAATGTTGGCTTGGTTGGCGGGTGGTCAGATCAAGCCCTTTGAGTACGTCGTCGAAGGCCTGGAAAATGCGCCATCAGCGCTGCAGTGCATCTTTGAGGGGAAGAATCTGGGCAAGACCGTGGTGAAAGTTACCCACTAAAGGCCTGCAAATGCTTCGCTTGTTCCCTGACTCGGGGTAACGCAGCAGCTCGTCATTCAGCGCGGTGTCTTTGGCCGCGCGGCGCCGGTATGATCGCCGCCTCATTTCAAACTTTGCCGACGACCGATTGTGTGGTTCAAAAATCTCCTGCCTTATCGCTTGCCCAGCAATTGGGCGCTGACGCCCGCCGCCCTCGAAGAGAAACTGGCAAACCGCCCCCTGATCGCCTGTAGTGGCCTGTCGGCGCAAAGCCAGGGCTGGATTTCCCCGCGTGAGACAGATGAAGCGCTGGTCTATTCGCAGGGCAAGCAGTTGCTGATCGCCTGGGCTGTAGAAAGCAAGATTTTGCCGGCCTCGGTCATCAAGGAGGAAGCCGAAGCCCGCGGCAAAGATTATGAAAAGCGCATGGGCTTCAAGCCCGGCAAGAAGCAGATGCGCGAACTGAAAGAGCAGATCACCGCCGAGTTATTGCCCAAGGCCTTTGCCAAGCGGCAAGTGACACGCGCGTGGATCGACATGGAGTCTGGCTGGCTGCTGGTAGATACGGCCAGCCTCAAGCGCGGCGATGACCTGAGCGCATTTCTGCGCGAGACCTTGGGCGAACTGGCGCTGGAACCGCTGGATACCGCGCAGGCGCCAACAACGTGTATGACCCAGTGGCTTTCGGCTGGCCAAGCGCCGGCTGAGTTCGAACTGGATCAGGACTGTGAGATGAAAAGCAGCGGTGACGATCCTGCAGCCGTCCGCTTCGCCCGCCACGGCCTCGAAGGTGACGATGTGCGCCGGCATGTGAAAGATGGCAAGACCGTGACCCAGCTGGGACTCACCTGGAAGGACCGTATGCGTATCGTGCTGGCTGATCCCGGCGTCATAAAACGCATTCGTTTTGATCTGATTGAACAGGATCGTGTCGAGCACGATTCCAGCCAAAGTCCTGACGAGCGCTTCGACGCCGACTTTGCCCTGATGTGCGGCGAACTTTCTGCGCTACTGTCTGACTTGGTCGTCTCCTTAGGGGGCTTCAAGAGCTAATTCAGTTCCGACTGTCACATAATGTCCGCACCCTGCTAATCTTTGCCCTCGTGGCAGCAAGTCAACTTACCAAGGATCAATGCGACACTGGATTTAATTAGTCAGGAGCATTTCAACCAGGAGCAAGGACATGGCAGGATCGTTTGAACTCAAGAAGGCCAAGAATGGCCAGTTCCATTTCAACCTCTGCGCTGGCAATGGCCAGATTGTGATGAGTAGCGAGATGTATGTCGCACGAAAGTCGGCTGAAAACGGAATTGCATCCGTGCAGAAGAATTGCGGAATGGATGAGCGCTATAAGCGTCTGAACGGCAAGAATGGCAAGTTCTATTTCACTCTGGTCGCAGGCAATCATCAGGTTATTGGCCAAAGCCAGATGTATACGACCGAAGCGGCGCGCGACAACGGCATCGAGTCGGTGAAGAAATCTGGTACCTCACCACGGTCAAGGATCTGACGGCCTGATCGCGGTCTGTGCCGAATCAAAGCGTCGTTCCTGAAAAGGAGCGACGCTTTTTTTTGCGCTATAGATTCCGGAAAAATTTCCGGATGTCTTCGACCAGCACATCCGGTTCTTCCATCGGTGCAAAGTGGCCCCCAGACGCATGCTCGGTCCACTGCTTGAGATTGTAATTGCGCTCGCACCAGCGGCGTGGCATGGCGAACACTTCGTTGTCGAACATGCATAAGCCGGTCGGTGCTTCCACCTGGGGCTGCCGGTCGTGCGAGGCTTGCCAGGGATTGTGTGCGCACTCGTAGTAATAACGCGCTGATGTACCAAAGCTTTGCGTCACCCAGTACAGCGTCATGACCGCGCACAGTTCATCCTTGCTGAAACGAGATTCCACGTCTCCCTTGCAGTGACTCCAGGTGCGCCGTTTCTCTACCAGCCAGGAACACAGGCCCGCCGGGGAATCGTTGATGGCATTGGCCAGCGTCTGCGGTTTGGTGGTCTGAATGGCAGAATAACCGCTCTCTTGACCAAAAAAATGCTTGTTCTTAGCCAATTTGTCCGGATCCTCATCGAACTCCGAATCGGGTGGCCAGGGCCCGCTCAATACGTTCAGCGGCGTTGGCAATGTCAGGTGAATGCCCAGAACCCGGTCCGCATGCTTGTGCCCAAGCTGCGATGTCAGGATCGCCCCCCAATCATTGCCGTGTGCGTAAAATTTGGGATAGCCGATCTGCTCCATCAGTTCGACCCAGATATCTGCAGTGCGCCAGAAATTGATGCCTGGCTTGCTTAGCGGCGTTGAAAAGCCATAGCCTGGCAGGGAGGGCACCACGACGTCGAACGCGTCTTCGGCGTTGCCGCCGTGGGCCACCGGGTCTGTCAGCCGCCGGATGATTTTCTTGAAATCCCAGAAAGTCCACGGCCACCCATGACTCAGAATCAGGGGCTTGGGATTGGGCCCCTTGCCGCGTTCGTGAATAAAGTGAATCGGGATGCCTTCGACTTCAGTCTTGAAGTGCGCGAAGGTGTTGATCTCTCGCTGCACTGCGGACCAGTCGAAAATTTTTTCCCAGTACGCGCACAATTCCTTCAAATAAGCCGTATTGGTGCCGTACTGCCATTGATCATTGGCAAAATCTTCAGGCCAGCGGGTGCGCGCCAGGCGATCTCGTAAATCAACAAGGGTCGAATCAGGAACATCGACTTCAAAAGGACTGATAGGCACTGACTCAACTCCAATAAAAGTGCTTCGCGCTGTGGCTTGACTGTTTTCGGCAAGGGGAATGAATTCTTTTTCGTCCTGCCTATCTTGGAGGACTGCGCAATTTTTTTCAGGTCTCACCTGTCTTGCAGCTTCTGCTGCGGATGCCCATGGACTGCCCACAGACAGCCTCGCCTTGCATCGACCGGCTTACTCGGCACAACAGGCTTCGAGCGCTTAGCTGACTTTAGCTCCAGCAACCAAATTACCTGCTGGTGCCGATCAGCACCAGTTTGGTGGTCTGCGTGTTTGCTCCCCAGTTGCTGCCGTTCACCTGGGACTCGAAGTTGCCCGCCTTCTGGACCAGCGTGCTCAGCGGCTAATGCGCATAATCGATGAAATCTTTGACGCGATCGACCGCATCCACCAGCTCCCTGATCCGCCGAGTGAACCTAACCCGGCGCAGCGAACGGGCGTTCAAGCAGGCAAGGCTGAATCGCCCGACGCCAGCAGGCGAATTTTTCGATTCGGCCGCGCACCTGCGCCCAGAGGTGCCCAGTCTGTTGCTAGGGCTTCTTCTGCCACTGATTGATATCGGTCTGCACCATCCATCCCGATTTTGCGCGGGCGATCCAACGCGCTGCAAACACTTCCCGGATCTGGGTTTCCCATTGCGGCTTGCCGTTGGCTGCGGCAATCTCGCGATACAGCGCGCTGCGATCGGCATTCTCATTGGCGAGCAGCGTTCTTACTTTATTGCGCTGTGCCAGCGGCACTTCGCTTGCCTTGGGTGTGGCCAGAAATCCGTCCGAGCCGACGCCCACCACGCCACTGTCGAGATAGGGCTCAATCTGCGGAAACCGGGCCTCCATATTGCTGGTGAGCGCTTTAATCGTGGGGGAGGATACGTCCAGATCAGGGTCAGCCGCCTGCGCTGTCGGGATCAGGAAATTCAGCGAGGCTGCGCCCAACAGACGCAGATCGAGATTCCTCAGGCTGGAGGACTCTTCACCCTTGGCCGGGAAGCGCGGGGCCGGCTCCGCGCTCCTGCCCCATACTTCATCGATGACCCGATCGGCCGCCGCCTGGGCCGCAGCCGCAGGAAAGTACACATTGATTGTCACGCAGGCAGCCAGCAGCGCGAAAGCAGTGGCAGTCAGCAGCAGGGGCAGTCGATTCATGGCGCGATCCGGATCCGTACAGAATTTATTCCACACGAGTATAGGTCTCGTGGCTGAAGCCGAATTGAATCAAATCTTACATAAATCCGACTTGCAGCTGGGCTTCTTCGGACATCATGTCCTTCGTCCACGGCGGATCGAAAGTGAGTTCGACATCGGCCTCAGTCACGCAGGGGATGGCCATGACCTTGGATTTGACGTCCGCCACCAGAATATCGCCCATGCCGCAGCCGGCTGCGGTGAGTGTCATGGTCACATTGGCGCGGCGATTACCATCTTCGAGTGTCTCGAGCTTGCAACTGTAGATTAATCCCAGTTCCACGATGTCGATGGGGATTTCAGGGTCGAAGCAGGTGCGCAGCTGAGACCAGACCGCTTTTTCAATGTCGTCGTCGGTGGCATCGGGCGGTAGTTCGGGGCCCTTCATGACCTCTTTGCCCAGCGCATCGCCATCCTTGCCCTCGATTCTGAACAGGTGTCCCTGCACCAGCACGGTAAAACTACCACCCAGTGCCTGCGTGATTTGTGCTTCGGCGTCCGCCGGCAACTCTACTTTCGTCCCCTGCGGGATCAAAATGCCGATGACATCGCGGCTCAGCCGGACGGATTCTGGGCTGGAGGACATACTTATTCGTTTAAATTACTCGGGGCGAGCGCACATGGTAAACCCGCCACGTTTCCCCCGCACGGCAGCAGTGCCATAATCTCTGTTTATAACGAGCCCGAATAATGGCCCGCACTGGCAAAACACCCGCAGAACAAGCGCTCGTCGGCATCATCATGGGCTCCAAATCGGATTGGGAGACCATGAGTCACGCGGCCCAGACCTTGGTTGAACTCGGCGTTTCGCACGAATGCCGTGTGGTTTCCGCTCACCGGACGCCGGACCTGTTGTTCGAATATGCCGAAACGGCGGTCCCTCGCGGACTGAAGGTCATCATCGCCGGTGCCGGCGGTGCCGCGCATCTACCGGGAATGTGCGCGGCGAAAACCCGACTGCCGGTCTTTGGTGTGCCGGTTCAGAGTAAGGCGCTCAATGGCATGGACTCGCTGCTTTCAATTGCGCAGATGCCCGCCGGCATCCCGGTCGGCACATTGGCCATCGGGCGCGCCGGTGCGGTCAATGCGGCCTTGCTCGCGGCGGCCGTGCTGGCCAACCACGACGCGCCGCTCGCCAAG
>JBFJJV010000126.1:0-8451 GCA_041635265.1 Panacagrimonas sp. | reverse complement strand
GCAGAACTGCTGAAAGGGACCAAAGATCCCTATGCACGGGCCTTGTTATTGCGGGACATGGCAGCGACCGCGGCCAATAAAAAAGATTACAAGCGCGCTCAGAGTTTGTTGCAAGAGGCGCTGAAACAGAACGCATTGTCAGGACCCGTCGAGCAGCGCATGAAAAAGGATCTGGCCTCGCTGGGGCTGGCCACCGGGGATCTCAAAAGCCAGCTTCCACAACTTAAAGCCCTGGTCGAATCAGGCGATGCCTCGCCCCAAGTTCGGGTCGCGCTCGGTGCGGCCCATCTGGAATTCAAGCAATACAGGCAGGCCATTCCACATCTGAAAAGAGGCATTACCGACACGTCCAGACCGGAGCGCAGCTGGCGTCAGGCCCTGGTCGCGGCCTATATCGGCGCCGGTGAGAATTCGTCTGCGGCCCAGCTTCTAGAGGATTTGTTGCGTGAAGAGGCAGCGGACCCCACAGGATGGATTCAACTGTCCGCTCTTTATCTGAAGGCGAACGACAAGCTTCGAGCGCAGGCGACCATGGAGATTGCGAGTCGTCTGGGTTATCTGAAAACGACGGATGATCGGCTCCGGCTGGTGACCCTCACTGGCCAGATCGGGGCGCCATTTGAGGCCGGTTCGGTACTTCAAACCTGGATCAAGTCCGGCCTGATTCCTGACAGTATCGAAAATCAGGAACTGTTGGCGGCGTTGTGGGTTCGAGCGCGTGAGCCGCAGCTGGGGCTCAGCGTGCTCAACTCGATTGCCGCAAAGAAGCCTAGTCGAGCCGTGTATGAGCAGATCGCGCAGCTGCAGCTTGAACTGGAAAACTATTCAGGGGCTGAAAGGGCTCTCGCTCAGGCTTTGCAGAGGGGAAGGGAGACTGGCCCTTTGCTGATGAGCCTGGGACTGGCGCGCTATCAAACCGCTGACATTGGCGGCGCGCTCGACGCATTCCGACAGGCAGCCGCATTTAAACCGCAGAAAAGTCTGGCGATGGACTGGATTACCTATCTGGAATCCGGCCGTGCTCGCGAGCAGGCCTTGGCCGCTGCGGCTGAAGCTCAACGAAGCCAGGCACGGGAGGTTGCTCTGAGTAGCCGCCTTTCAGGGCCGGGCCACGTTGGTCTCGGGGCCGTGGAACACCTGTCTGCATCGCTCAAAAAAAGCACGGGCGAGCTGACGCCGATTGGCGCGGAAAGAGAGGGCAACGAGGACGGCACTATTCCAGATTGGGCAGGTGGACTGAGTCGATCATTGTGGCCTCCAGGTTTCAGGAACGGTGGGAAGTTACTGGATCCTTACGCTGCCGATCGCCCCCTGTTTACCATCAGTGCGAGCAATGCCGCCAAGTATGCGGCCAAGCTCTCTGAGGGGCATCGTGCTCTGCTCGCTGGCCGCAAGGGATATCGCTTGCCGGTCTATACAACGCGCCGCAGTGTGAGCTTCCCGCAAGCTATTTACGACGCCACGCGGGCGAACCGGGCGCGCGCCGAACTATTGGGTTCCGATGGGCTGAGCGGGGCCAAGCTTGGCTTTCCCTTTCCCGTGCCGGAGTCGGGGGTGGAAGTCATGTGGAATCACCGCGTACGTTATCGCGGCAACACGGCGGAAATTCAGAGTCAGCAGAAAGTGTTTTCTGAGCGCGGCGAAGCGACACTGAGCGTGCAGCTCAATGAGCGCGCCCTCTATGAGTATGGTCATACGCAGACTGGAGGCAGCCTGAGCGAGAGCAATGTGCTGCTGTACTATTTGCTGCGCTACAAAGGGGTCGGCATCAACAATTTTGTCGCCTTGGTTCACGAAACCGCCAATGACGAGGAGCGCCCGCGCGCGGTTTGGGTCGCGCCGCCCAAATCCGGCAGATTATTTCGAATTCCGGCAGTCGGCTATGACCAGCCTTTTCCTGGCACCGAAGGCATGATGTCTCTTGATATGGTCGACATGTACAACGGCGCATTTGATCGCTACGTATGGAAGCTGCTCGGCAAGCGTGAGATTCATGTACCTTACAATAGCTTCCGCACATCCGATGGGAGTCACAAATATGAGTCCCTATTGAAGGGGCGCTACCTCAATCCGGATGCCGCGCGCTACGAACTGCATCGAGTCTGGGTCATCGAAGCGACAGAGCGCGGTGGCAAGCGACACAGTTTTGGTCTGCGGCGCTTCTATGTGGATGAGGACTCATGGAACGTCTTGTTGGTGGAAAATTTTGATCGGAGCGGTAAGTTGTGGCGTTTTCAGGAGGGACACCTGCTGCCGCAGTACGATATACAGGCCGCAAATACCTACCCGGTCGTGACATATGACCTGCAGGATGGACGGTATCTGATCAATCGTCTGCTGGCTGAGGAACCCGCAGGGCAATTCAATATCAAGATGAGGCAGGCGGAATTTGCACCCGCAGCCGTCAAGGCGCGCTATCTGCGTTAGGGCTATCGTGTTGTCAGGCCACCGTTCAGGATTGAGTGATCGAGCGGGATCGTGATTACTTGCGGTCGGTACTTACGAAGGTCCGATAGAGTAGCTACAAACCTTGAGCAGCGAGCGCTTGGCTTTAAGGGAGATTTGGGGGGGGCGGCTTGCTTTACTGAGGAGTGTCGTGCAAAAAGCCATATAGGGCCTATGATGTGCTCAACAGCATTTAACAAAGATTAAAATGCCTGAAAATAAAAAAGTAGTTAGCGACTCACTGCTGGAATGTCTGCTTCTGATTTCGCTGGGACACGGGCGCCCGCTGGCGCCCGATGCTGCGGTGGCTGGATTGCCGCTGGTGGGCGGTCTGCTGACTCCAGCGCTGTTGCCGCGTGCGGCTGAGCGGGCAGGCATGTCGGTTCGCGTGGTCGAGTCCAAGGTTGTGGACATGCGGGCGCAGTGGTTTCCACTGATTGCACTGACCAAAGACGACGCGGCCGTTGTCGTGCTCGGCTTCGATCGGGAGCACGGTTTGGTGCAAATACGTGATCCTGCTCAACAGGGCCGGGAAGAGAGTGTTCCTGTCGAAAAATTCGAGGCACGCTGCAATGGCGCGCTGATGTTGCTTCGGCCCGAGTTTCGTTTTGATGATCGTGCGCCGGAGGTCGGCCCGCCCAAGACTCGGCATTGGTTCTGGGGGGCAATGAAAGACAATTGGCCGGTCTATCGAGATGCACTGTTTGCAGCCGCGCTGATTAATACGTTCGCGATCGCCATGCCGCTCTTCGTGATGAATGTGTATGACCGGGTGGTGCCCAACCAGGCACTGGAGACCCTCTGGGTCCTTGCCATTGGTCTGGCGCTGGTCCTGCTGGCCGATCTGATTCTGCGTTCGGTTCGCAGTCACTTTCTGGAGTTGGCCGGCAACCGTGTGGATGTGAGCCTTTCGGCCTACATCATGCAAAGGGTGTTGGGCCTGAGGATGACCGAGCGACCTGTATCTGCAGGCTCGTTTGCCGCAAATCTTCGCTCTTTTGAAATGGTTCGCGACTTCATTACCTCGGCTACGGTTGCGGCCCTGATCGACCTGCCGTTTGCGTTTTTGTTTCTTCTCGTCATTGGCTGGATTGCCTGGCCGCTGGCCCTGGCGCCGCTGATCGGCATGCTCATCGTCACTCTTTACGCGCTGACCATGCAGGCCCCGCTGCGGGCAATGACTGAAACGACTTATCGGGCCTCGGCACAACGCAATTCAACGCTCATCGAAAGTCTGGTCGCGCTTGAAACCATCAAATCGCTTGGGGCAGAGAGCACCATGCAACGTCGTTGGGAGGAGAGTGCAACCCATCTGGCACAGACTTCTACTCGACTGCGCCTGTTATCGAACACCACGCTCGGTGGCGCTCAGTTCGTTCAGCAGATCGTCAGTGGCGCGGTTGTGGTGATCGGCGTGTACCTGATCATCGATCAGGAATTGTCGATGGGCGGATTAATCGCCGCAATGGTCCTATCGGGCCGAGCAATGGGGCCTCTCGGGCAAATGGCTGGATTGATGATGCAGTATCACAACGCTCGAACGGCGCTCGAATCGCTTGGCAGCATTATGGGCAAGGAAGTTGAACGGCCTGATGACTCGACCTTCGTCAACCGTTCAAGTGTCTCGGGTGATATTCAGTTCAAGGATGTGACATTCAAGTATCCCGAGACAGAATCGGCTGCGCTGCGGAACGTCAATCTGCGAATTTCAGCGGGGGAAAAAATTGCGGTGCTCGGCCGCGTCGGTTCGGGCAAGACCACGATCACTAAACTGATCATGGGCCTGTATCAGGCGGAGCAGGGTGCAGTGCTGATAGACGGTGTCGACAGCCGTCAGCTCGACCCCGCGCAACTGCGGCGGGCGATCGGGCACGTGTCGCAGGATGTCACGCTGTTTTACGGGACCTTACGTGAAAATCTGCGCATAGCTGCGCCTCTGGCAAGCGATGAAGAGTTGGTGAAGGCGATCTATATCGCAGGTCTGGACGAATTTGTGAACAGTCATCCGCGTGGCTTTGACATGTTGGTTGGAGAGCGTGGCGATACGTTGTCCGGGGGGCAACGCCAGGGAATCGGCCTCGCGCGGGCGGTTTTGCGCGACGCGCCCATTTTGCTTCTGGATGAACCCACCAGTGCCATGGATCACAGTAGCGAAGTGACGGTTCGTGAGCGTCTGGCCGAGTTCATCAAGGACAAGACCGTGTTGATAGTGACGCATCGAAATTCACTCCTATCGCTAGCGGATCGCATGCTCGTGGTTGATGCGGGCCGTATCGTTGCGGATGGGCCAAAGGAACGCGTCGTCGCTGCGTTGCGCAGCGGTCAGATCGAGAAGGCAGAATAATCATGGCCGACTCCCAATCTAACAATAAGGGCAGAAAGAACGTGCCGCCAGTCAAGACGGACCTGCCCGTTGCAGCCGTGCCTGAGACAGAAAAGGCGGGTAAAGCAGCGCCTGTAGATCGATTTTTCTCGAAATGGTTTCCGCGTGCTCCCGGTTCCGACGAGAGCTGGGCTGTACACGCCGACTACGCCCGCTTGCAGCAGGAGCCTCTTAGAGCGCGCGCGCTTTTGCGATGGACGGCGCTGATTGTCGTCTCCCTCGTCGTCTGGGCAGGCTTTGCTGAAATTGACGAGGTCACTCGCGGGGAGGGACGTGTCATTCCATCGTCGCAGTTGCAGGTTATCCAGAGTGTAGATGGTGGTGTGGTCGAAGAGCTCAGGGTGCAAGCCGGTCAGCTGGTTGAAAAAGGCGAGCTGCTGATCCGAATTGATCCAACACGATTTCAGTCCACCTTGCGGGACAATCGGGCACAGTCACTGGCCTTGCAGGTCAAGGCAGCCAGGCTGGATGCGCTGACGACGGAGCGGTTCTTTGAACCACCGGAGGTTGAAGGTGATATAGACGTCAAGATCGTGGCGCGTGAGCGCGCGCTTTATGAGTCCAGTCAAGCCGAGTTGGAGGCCGGAATCGCGATCGCAAAGGAGCAGGAAAAACAGCGCCGTCGCGAAATAGAGGTGGCGACTTCACGCTTGCGCCAAGCGACCAAAGGACTTGAGTTGGCCAAGCGAGAGCTCAAGGTGACCAAGCCCCTGGTTTCCAGTGGCGCGGTCTCAGAAGTCGAAGTACTGCGCTTGGAGCGTGAAGTCTCCGGACTCACAGGCGAGCGGGATCAAGCCAGATCGCAGATTAGCGTATCGCAATCGGCGCTGAAGGAAGCTGCCCAGCGTGTTGACGAAGTGAAGCTCAACTTTCGCAACCGCTGGCGCAATGAACTTGCCGAAACCATGGCCAAGCTCAATAGTCTTTCTGAATCAGGTAGTGCGCTGGCAGATCGGGTCAACAAGGCAGAGATTCGCTCCCCAGTGCGCGGTACGGTCAAGCGTTTGCTAATCAATACGATTGGCGGCGTAGTGCAGGCGGGGGAGGATTTGGTCGAGATTGTTCCATTGGACGACAACCTCCTGCTGGAAACGAAAATCGTGCCGCGCGACATCGCGTTTCTGCGTCCGCAGCAGCCGGCAACGGTCAAATTTACGGCATATGACTTCGCTATTTATGGCGGGCTGGATGCGGTCGTCGATCAGATCGGCGTGGATACGGTCGAAGATGAGCGAGAGAATTTCTATTACATCGTTCGTGTACGCACATTGGAATCCTCGCTAGGAGATAATCTGCCGATTATCCCGGGCATGGTGGCTCAGGTGGATATCGTGACGGGCAAAAAGACAGTGCTGGCTTATTTGCTCAAGCCAGTCTTGCGCGCGCAGGCCAACGCCCTGCGCGAACGCTAAGATGAGGCCCCAGCAGATTTTCGTCATGCCCGGTGTGCAAGGCAGATGGAAGGATGCATTTCCGCGGGCAGAGGTAATGCCGGATTTCAACGCCGTCGTGCGCCTGGCCGCACCGGATGCCTTGGTCTGGGTCGATGCCTCAAATATTGACGAACTCAAGCGTCTGCGTCGCGAACGGCCTGAGTTGGCTCTGGTGGCGTTGAGCAATGCGCCAAATGCCGAGCAGGGCCTGGCTTGCTTCGAAGTGGGCGTACGTGGCTACTGTCATGCATTGGCAGCACCCCAGCAGCTAAAACAGATCCAGGTCGTGATTGCTAACGGCGGTTTGTGGTTGGGCACCGAGCTGATGCGCCGCGCAACCGCTGCAGTGGGGCGGCATATGGCTTCATCGGTGGTTTCAGAAGAGGACGAGCAGGCGCGTGACAATCTCGAATTACTGACTCCGCGGCAGCGGGAGGTCGCTCGACAGGTCATTGGTGGTGCTTCCAACAAGGATGTCGCTCGGCGGCTTGATATAACGCTACGGACGGTTAAAGCGCATATGACCGCTATTTTTGAGAAATTTGGGGTTCGGGATCGTCTGCAGCTGGTGATTCAAATCCGAGGCGGACGCCCGCCTGAGAAATAGGTCGGATTGGTCCAAATTGGACATTAATGGGACCCGACGAGCGGGTCATGTTGGGGCCGGGGCGCTAACGAGAGTTTGGAAATAGCCGTAAAATCAATGACCTAAATTGATTTTCGGCTCAATGTTCTAATTTCTAGTGTTGGCTGGCATTTTGCGCTCATGTACCACGGTCCAATGTTCAGTGCTTACTCAAGTCCGTAAATTGCAACCGTCAATAAAATATAAAACGCATTTGTGCGAATTTTCAATTATTTAGATTCACCAACGGAGTTTTTCATGGCTGGCGAAATCATCGGAACAGTGCAAACAATCCAGGGCGTGGTGCAGGTGCGAGGATTGAACGGCGAAGTTCGTACTCTGGCTGTGGGAGATCAACTTCTGGAAGGGGACACCGTCGTTACTGGTTCTGGCAGTGTCGTCCTAGCACTGGAAGCAGGCGGCACGATCTCTATTGGCTCCGGTCAGACGGTTGCGATCAATTCCGATCTGTCTTCCAAGGCGTTCGCGGGTGCCGATGATGCCTCTCTTGCGTCTCTGGATCCGTTGGCTGCGGCCGTGCTTGGCGATGGTGATCTGGATTCCCAGATCGAGAGTACCGCCGCGGGTGAAGTTTCGGCTGTGGGTAACGAAGGGCATACATTTGTTCAGCTTCTTCGTATTGTTGAGCCGGTCGACCCAGTCTCTGGCGTCACTTCCGCTGCTCCTGTCGCCTTTGCCCAGGATATCGAGGATCGCACCACGCTGATTCCTGAGAGTGGCAATCCGCCGGACGCGGAAGATGATTCAATTAGAACGGACCCTGAGACTCCGGTCATCATTGATGTCCTGAGCAACGATAGTGACCCTGACGGTGATCCGCTGACCATCGTCAGCTTCACACAGGGCCAGAACGGCACCGTCACCATTGATTCGGTCAGCGGCAATCCTGTCTATACGCCGGGGCCTGGATTTTCCGGCGTCGATACGTTTACCTACACAATTGCCGACGGCAATGGCGGGACTGATACCGCTACCGTTTCGGTTGGCGTGGGTGGACCACCGACGGTGACTGTGACCCCGGATCCCGATCCGAATCCGAATCCGAATCCGGACCCTAGTCCAAACCCCGGCGGCGGCGACAACGATGTGGTCTATGAAGCGGGATTAGGCGGTGGCAGTGGTCTGGGGCCGACGCAGTCTACGGCGGACGGCATTTTCACTTTGACCGATCCGGATGGTCTGGATGACCTGGTGAGCGTGACGATCAACGGCGTTGTGATTGCGCTTTCGGATCTGGGCAATAACAACGTGATTTCAGGTGCCAATGGCAGTTTGGTCGTGACTGGCTATAACCCGGACACCGGTGTTGCAAGCTACGTGTACACACTGGAAACCCCAGCGGTCGATGGCGCCGGTGTCGAATCCGATGTATTCATTGTCACGGTCAGCGATGGTTTTTCGGATTCTGCGCCGGGTCAGATCACCATTGAGATTGTGGATGACGTGCCTGTGGCACGTGATGACTTTGACAGTGTGTCTGAAGGGGGCCCGACGACGGCGGACGGCAACGTTCTGACGGGGCTTGGCGGGACGGATGCCAACGT
>JBFJJV010000125.1:0-8742 GCA_041635265.1 Panacagrimonas sp. | reverse complement strand
TGCTCTTTTCAGCAAATAACGCATCAACGCTGCGACCGACCAGGTCTTTCTTGCTGGCGCCGGCAATCTCGGCTGCCGCCGGATTGCACTCTTCAATCTTGCCGACCGGATCGGTTAGAAAATCTCCGGAACTCGACGTCTCGAGCATGATGCGGTGAAGCTCCTCACGCGCTTCCTGCTTGCGCTGGGATTCCACTTCTTTGCTAATGTCGGTAAAACTCAGTACCGCCCCACGACTGACTCTTTCGCCCTGCGATCGATAGGGAACCACACTCAGTCGAAGGTGCCGCCCGTCTTCGGTGTGAATGATCCGCGCTTTTGGCGACTGACTGTCAATCACCTCCAGCACTTCGGCAGAAATGCCCTGCACAGGAACGGTCCATTCCAGACTGGCGAGTGCGTGCCCGCGATCGATACTGTTACCCTTGATCACCATTCCAATGCGCTGATTGGCCTGCGTCACCGCGAGCGATTCATCTACGGCAATAATGGCAAGATCGAGCGCCTCCTTGATATTGATCAAATCGGCGCGAGAACTGTGCAGCTCTTCGCTTTTGTTGGCCAGTTCCTCATTGACCGTCAACAACTCTTCGTTCGTGGATTGCAGCTCCTCATTGGACGTCTGCATTTCTTCGTTGGTTGATTGCAGCTCTTCATTCGAGGACTGCAACTCTTCATTGACTGTTTGCAGCTCTTCGTTGCTGGTTTCGACCTCCTCAACCAGCGTCTGCAAATGTTCCCGGGTATTGGCCAGCTCACTTTCCAGCTCGCGGATCAGGTTGACCGAATCCTCATCATCCTCACTGCCAACTCCGGTAATGGCGCGGGTCTCGAAAGCGAGTAGGACGACCGTTTTGCTTTCCTGCACATCCGGATGAGCCACCAGAGTAATCCGCTTGAGCTCACCATTGATATCCATGGTGTAGCTGCCGCCACGAATACTCACCTGCTCTTTACGACAGCGGTGCAGCAATGCGCGCATCTCTACGTTCAGAGGTGCCAGAACCAATTGTTGGGCTGTCCACTTCGTCGGGCCGCGCGGGAGCGTGACAAAGGGGGAGAGATCGCCGATGAAATGAATGATGCGATCATCTGCATCAACAATAATTGCCGGCGGGGAATAGTGCTTAGCGACGATGTCGCGCGTGAGCTCCAACATGGCCCGTCGTTTGGGCTGCTCAGTCGGCGCGCTTTTTTCCTCTGACCCGCCATCATCAACCGGGAGTTCGCCCAGTTCATCTGCGCCTCGGCTTCCTCGACTACTACCCCGGAACTGATAGACGACCGGGTGCGCTTTGCGGCCGTAAAGCCTGGCTTTGGCATCAATTATTTCGAAGAGGTCTTTCTGTATTTCAATCGTCTCCGAAGCACCCAAGAAAAGGACGCCCTTGGGGAGCAAGGCGTAATGGAACGCAGCCACCACATGCTTCTGCGCCGGCGCCTCAAAGTAGATCAATAAATTGCGACAGCTGATCAGATCGAGCTTGGAGAAGGGCGGATCCTCCACCGTGTTCTGGGTTGCAAAGATCATGTATTGCCGGATCAGCTTGCTGACCTCAGCGACCCCGTCGGCAATATGAAAATAACGCTCCCGATACTCGACCGGCATCGATTCAAGCAGTGCAATCGGATATCTTGCGGCCCGCGCCATGGCCACTGACTCCGGATTGATGTCGCTGACAAACATCAAAAAAGAAGGCGTTTTCTTGTGTTCCCGGAAAGCCTCCATCAGCTGGATGCCAATGGTGAAAGCCTCCTCGCCAGATGCGCAGCCCGGGACCCAGATGCGCAATATTTCCGCCGCCTCCAAGTCAGCCACTTTCTGGTTAATAACGACGCGAAGCTTTTCGAAGTGCTCAGGGTCGCGAAAGAAGGAGGTGACTCGAACACTCAGATCGCCAGCGAGTCGGGTCGCTTCGTCCGCGTCGCCGTTCATGAACTCCAGATATTCATCCATGCCGGCGCAGCCAGCCAGCAGCATTCGCCTGCGGATGCGCCGCAACACGGTGGTGATCTTGTAATGATTGAGATTGAGACCGGTCCGGCGACGCACCAGCGACTTGATCTGGTCGACCAAAGATTCGGGCATTACCGTGGCTAGCTCTTCAGGCTTACCCAGCTCGCCACCCTCGTTCGATACGCGACGCAGCGCCTCTCCCATCTTTGGCGCATCCAGTATCAGGTCGTACTGGCGGGAGGCCAACACGGCATTGGGCATGGCGTCGAAATGAGCAGCCTGTGGATTCTGAACTAGAACAATCCCGCCAGCCGCCTTGATGGCGGTAGCGCCGATGGTGCCGTCTGAGCCAGTACCGGACAACACGATGCCAACGACTCGATCACCAAATTCGGCCGCAAGCGAGCTGAACATCTGGTCAATGCTGGGCCGCGGTCCTTGCGCACGCGACTCATCGCACACCAGCGGAACGATTCTACCGCGCTTGGCAATCACATCACTATTGGGGGGAACAATCAGGATGGTGTTTGCAGTCGGCACTGCAGGCTTATTGAGATAACGAACGGTCAGATCGGTTTTCGGCGCCAGCAGTTCGGCGAGCAGGCTCTGGTGAGTCGGCGTGACGTGCTGAGCCACGATGAAACATGCACCAACGGTCGAGTCCAGGCTGCTGATTAACTCCTTGAGCGGTTGCAGGCCGCCCGCCGAAGACCCGACCGCAACGATCAGGCCCGGCTTTTTGGGCGCCCGACTCGAGCCTAATGCCTTCGCCGTATCGTTTTTTGACTTCTTGACCGCCATGCGGCGGGCAGGTTTCTTAGCAGTTGAATCGGTCATAGCAAGGTGGTCAATATCCTAGGAAAATGGATGACTCTTCAGATTCGCGCGATGGCGTCCTGCAGCCCAGCAGCCCTGCAGCCTGTTTCTAAGTATGATTAGCTTTGAGTGAATCCGCCTAATAATGCACTTTTTGCGTGAAAGACGATGAAATCTAAGAAGACTGGCAGCACCGAGGCCACGATCAAAAAACCTGCGTTGGGCGATGGCGCACTAGATAGGCAGGTCGAGCCAGAAAAGAAGTCTCGCGGTAAGGGAACCGCGTCCAAGAATCAGGCAGTGGCACGCAACGCGGCCTCAGAAACCGCGCGCCAAGGCAAGTCACCCGAAATCGCGGATTCTTCCGAGTTGGTGATTGTTGGCATCGGCGCGTCGGCCGGCGGCCTGGAAGCCCTAAAGGAGCTCATGTCGGGGCTGGCACACAGTGGCTCTCTGAGCTATGTGGTGGCCCAGCATCTTTCGCCTTCGCATTCGAGCCTGCTGCGCGATTTGTTGCGCCCGAGCACTGAACTGGCGGTACGGGACGTAACCGACCGTCTGATTCCGGTAGCTGACACGATCTACATCACACCGCCCAACCACGATGTGGAGTACATCAATGGCACCCTGCGGCTGCTCAAACCCAAGGCCACCGTGGGGCCCAAGCCATCGGTTGATCATTTTTTCACCTCGCTGGCCGAAAACTACGGCGAGAACACGGTCGGCATCATTCTTTCCGGTACTGGCAGCGATGGGGCGCTGGGCGTGCGCGCCATCAAGGCGGCGGGCGGAGTGGCACTGATTCAGGACCCACAGACGGCCAAGTACGACGGCATGCCACGCGCCGCCATTCAGACTGGCTCAGCCGACATGGTGTTGCCTGCGCAAAAGATCGGCGATGTCCTTCTGGGTCTGATCGCCCTACCCGCCAGCATGCGTTTGCCATTACAGGAAGAGGAACTCATCGGCGCACATGCGAAAATCAAGGCGCATGTCAAACAGCACACTGGCTTCGATCTGGGACATTACAAATCAGCCACGGTCAATCGCCGCCTTTCGCGTCGAATGGCCTTGCACAAAATAGCCACGCTGGATGCCTATGCCGCCAGGGTACGCAGCGATCGCAAAGAGGCGGTGCAACTGACCAAGGATGTTCTGATTTCGGTCACGTCTTTCTTCCGCGATCCGCAGGCCTTTGACTTGCTGCGCTTGCAACTCGAACGCATGGTCGAGGAAAGGGGGCGCGATAGTGTGGTCCGCATCTGGGTTCCTGCCTGCGCCACCGGCGAAGAGGCCTATGGCATCGCCATGCTGATTTCCGAAGTGATTCGCGAAAAGGGGGTGCGCAGCGAATTCCTAGTCTTTGCAACTGATCTGGATTCAGATGCCCTCGCCTTTGCCCGCAACGGCAATTATCCTGATACCGCCGTAGAGTCCTTGCCCAAGGCCATTCGTGAACGGTTTTTTGAGCAATCCGGTCGCAGTTATCAGGTGAAAAAATCGCTGCGACAAAGCATAGTATTTGCGTTGCAGAATGTGATTGAGGATCCGCCATTCTCCCGGGTTGACCTGATCAGCTGCCGCAACCTACTGATCTATTTCAACCGCGATGTGCAGCGCAGGGTCCTTGAGATTTTCCACTACGCCCTGCGCTCCAACGGACGATTGTTTCTGGGCAAGTCAGAGTCCATCGAACTGCACAAGGAACTGTTCGATGATCTCGACAAGAAAGCGCGAATTTATCTGCGTCGCGAGACCAGCGGACCTCCCTACGCGGTACCTCTGCGTTCTCGCCGTGGCACGGGTCAGATGGAAGAACCCGCGCGTCGTAGTGGCCCGGAGTTCCCGAATACCAACTACAAACTGCTGACCGCCATCGCAGAGCGCTACTGTCCCCCGGCGGTGGTCATCAATGAATCTGACGAAGCACAGCATTTCCATGGCGAACTGCGACCATTCCTGCGCTTTCCTCGCGGTTCCGCAGTGCTGAAGGTGTTTGATCTGGTCCCTGACGAAATACGCGGTGAGATTCGCGCCCTGATTCATCGCTGCCGTCGCGAACGCCAGCTGCAAACCGGATCGGTTATTTCTATCGCCCAGGCCGATGGCAGCCATAGCTTTGTGCCAGTCGTCGCGCCCCTGCCGATGGACAAGCACTTGCTGGTCATGCTTTCCTTCGAGCCGGCTCAGAAATCGATACATACAGCGATCGAGCGCGACACCGAGTCGGATCGCGACAACGTCATTATCGAAGAACTGGAAAAGGAACTCGCCTCCACCCGACAGCACTTGCAAACCGTGGTGGAGGAACTGGAGACGTCGAACGAGGAGCTGATGTCGCAGAGTGAGGAGCTGCAGTCATCCAACGAGGAATTGCAGTCTACCAATGAAGAACTGCAGGTTTCCAACGAGGAGCTGCAGTCTACGAACGAGGAATTACTGACCGTCAACGACGAGATGCAATCCAAGTCAGCCGAACTGTCGCTGCTGGCATCTGACCTGCAAAGTATCAAGGACAGCTTGGACTTCCCTCTGATGGTCACTGATGCGCGTATGCACCTGAAGCATTTCAATCATTCGGCGGATCATCTCCTGCCGAAAGAAGGACTGCAGTTGGATATGTCGCTGGCGAGCATTGATTGGCACGTCGACATGGTCGGCTTGCTCCCGACCATTAAGACCGTCATCAACACCGGAAAGCCCAGCGAAAAGATGCTCACTGACGATCAGGGCCGCTCCTATGCGGTACGGGTCATGCCCACTTTGGGACCAGAGGGCGAGTCACAAGGAGCCGTTGTCACTTTTATTGACATCTCGACCCGTGCAGCCGCTGAAGACGTGCTGCGTGATCGCGAGGCCATGTATCGCCTCAGCTTTGAAACCAGCGCCATTGGCATGGGCGTGCTCAAGCAAAATCTGCAGTTCATCAAGGCCAATGCCGCATTGTGCAATCTCCTCGGGTATTCCGAAGCCGAGCTAAACACCAAAATCCTGACGGATGTCATTCATGACCCAAAAAACCGTGAATGGAGAACCATGCTCGATGAGTTGGTTCACGCCGAGCGTCCCAGTATGAGCCACGAGTTGCTGGTCACATCGAAAGACAAAATACAGCTGCGCGCCATGGTAGTAGCCGCGCTAGCCAAGGGAACCACGCCCGACGACCCGGCGCAGGTCAATATTCAGCTGATTCCGCTCAAGCACTGATTTTATCTAGCGCAAATCCGAGTCGGTCAGCAGCAGGCCGCCTGGGCGTAGTGCCGACTCCAATTTGTGCAGGAGTTTTTCCGCTGCGCTGCTGGACAGCTTGGGCAGCACGCCTAAACAGGTTATGAACTGCATGTCAGACAGTGGCGCCTGTTCCAGTGCGTCGTGCACCGAAAATATTACCCGCTTGCGTATTTCCCGCTTGACAGCGTGATACCGAAGGTGCGGAGTGGTACAGAGCACAAGCGTCTCGCGTGCAAGGCCCCTGAGTTCATACTCGGAGTACGCCCCAGCACGCGCAACGCTAATCCGATCCGCGCGCAGATCAGTGCCATGCACGATAAATTCCGAAGCACCATCGGCTTGCTCCAATGCGCCGTACAAGGAAAAGGCCATGGCATAAGCCTCTTCTCCACCGGCACATCCCACGCTCCAGGCTCGATAAGGCAGGTCACCGGAATACTGGGCATAGTGCGCCAGTAGCGCAGCATTCATTCGCTGACGCTCCATCTCGGCACGATCAAACGAGCTGTAGGGGTGTAGAATTTTCGCCAGCAATGCGTCTGCTTCAGCCGCATCAATCGCGAGCATTTCTATGTATTCAGGGATCGATTCGGCGCCAATGAGCACTCGCCGGTAATTAACCGCAGCACTAAGCACCTGCAGATCAAAACGCTCAAGATCGATGTCGATCACTGACTTTGCAAGCCCGTAGAGGGACTCCACTTCTGCAGGCGATAGCGCAGGAATGGCGCTGTTCAGTGCTCGGCTGACCGGCAACAGCCGTTTCCCAATGGTCTGGACCGAGCTGCTCAGATCAACACAGCCGCTGCTCAAGGCGGATTCTGGCATTCCGCTCGACGAGGCATCCGACAGGTTCTGCACTATCACCACGCCGCCTGCCTCGGAAATGGCACGCACGCCGCGAGCTCCATCGGCCCCCATGCCGGAAAGAATGACCGCTACACAGGGCCCGGCCTGCGGGTCGGCTGCGAGACTCTCGAACAGATCATCCACTGAGGGAAAGGGTGAGATTCTCGGCGTGGGCGGCAGTAGACGTAGCTGGCCGCCGCGGTAAACCACGTCGGCCCCTGGCGGTGTAATGTAGACGCTGCCCCCCTCGAGCACATCGCCGTCGGCAATCGTCCGGACTTTCATTTCGGTATTGCGCTGCAGCATCTGTACCAGTGTGCTGGTGCGCGTCTGCGCCAAATGCTGAGCGATAACAAGGCACAACTCCGGCGGCTTTCCAAGGGCCTCCAACAGCTCACCAAGCGGCTTAATGCCACCAGCGGAGGATCCGATGGCGACGATATGCGGATGCTGCGCTGCGGCTTTCGAGGGCATGCGCTACCTTGAATCCGTCCTTAGCTGCTCTTGGGGCGGGTATCTCAGGATGACGGTTCCAGTCGCGTTGCCGAAATTGAGTGCCTCCATTTTCTGTAAATACTCGACAGCGGCATCGGTCCCCAGCGCTGCCAATTCTCCCTGAATGCAGCCCAGCCGCACTGGGTTTTCGACGTCGTGCGATTGTTCACGACCAGCCATTTCCGCAACAGCCGAGCGCAAACCTTCGCGCAAATTGGTCATTAAATCCTCCGACTCATCTTCCGCCGGAGCCGGTGCAGCGGCGAGGAAGCAATCCGCTGAAATTACGCCTACATAGCCCTGATGCAGACTCGCGAATTCGGCCAGGCTCCGCGCCACCTGTACGCGCGAGTGCAGCGTTTCGTTTTCCTGCGATTTGGGCGTAGCTTGACGCAAGCCAGGAATCTGCACAGCCGCGAGCAACCAAAGCTGCGCCGGTTTCGACCCCGCATCCGCCAGCGTCTTGAGTTGCAATAACAGCGCCTTGGCCATGGGCAGTTCGGTTTGCGGATCGAGCACGGCATAGCGAAGCAAGTCGGTCTGCAGGCGCTGATGCTCACTGATATCTCGCCCGATACCTACCACGTATTTTTTCTGACCGCGATAAACCAGGCGCGCGCCAATCTCGACCTGGCGTGCCATATAGCTGCCCGCCCATACCGTGGTTTCGAATTTGGTTGGTGATTCACGCGCGAGCAGTCCGCGCAGGGCCGCCCAGCTGGCATAGCCTGCCTTGAACAGATTGGCTAACGCGGCGGGCTCGTCCTCTGCGCTTTCCTTGGCACGTCCAAGCGCACGTCGGGTCGCAGCATTGGCGTGAATAATCACTTCGCGTTCGGCGTCCGCGATAAACAATAAATCCTCGGCTGAATCGAGCAGTTCAATCATCAAAGAGAGGCGTTCCTGCTTTTTTCGCATCGCCTCAGCCAGACGACTCTTGTCTACCGAGTTGAGAATCGCATCCTGAATCAGGCTGGGGGTCATAACAGCCTTGGGCAGATAGTCATCCGCGCCTTGCTTGAGCGCCTTTATCGAGGTCAGCTCATCGCCGCTGCCGGTCATCATGACGATGGCCAGATCTGGCCATTTGGCTTTCACCCTGGTCAGATAATCCAGGCCCAGACCATCGGGGAGGACATTGTCGATGACCAGACACAGCGTTTCCTCCCCGATCAGCAATTCAGCCTCCGCAATTGATGCGGCCTCGGCAAGGCTCATGCCGACGGCTTCACCCTCCTGCAGTACTTCGCGCAGAAGCAGGCGATCCGAGGGATCGTCGTCGACGATAATCAGTTCAGCGACTGCGAACCCGGCAGCCGAAGGTGAGGAATCAAATCTCATCGCGTGTGCGCCGGCCCGAGCACCCAGTCGAGGACCTGGATTTCAAATTGCCG
>JBFJJV010000124.1:0-8916 GCA_041635265.1 Panacagrimonas sp. | reverse complement strand
TTCACTCCAATGCATCATGGTGTTGAGTACCGGATCCCGGAACCAGCCCAAGGTAGAGAAAGCGGGTACCCCACCGATGTCTACGTCGTAGCCCTGGGCGCGATACTGATCTGCCAGTTTGTGGGCGCGCGCCGGATCATAATAGGCGCGATAGGCGACGCAGCCGGCAATCGGAAAGCACGATTCCACTGGATTTAGTGAAAATTCGGGTGTGGCCAGCACATTCCACAATGCGTAAGGCCGTCTCAAGTCAGCGTAATGCTGGTAACTGCCGTTGTCGGGCAGTTTCAGGATCTCGATTGCAAAATGTCGTGCCCGGCGAACTGCCGACAATTGTTGCCTCAGTTTATCGTCCCGCGAGCTGTCCTCCAAAATCTTGTGGATGGATTCGCGCGCTGCCAGCAATTTCACGTGCCCCTGAGCCAGATGTGCGTAGTAGCCGAGCTGGGCACAGCCACTCGCTAGAACGCATAGCCAGGCCAGCACGATTCTCGAGAGGGCTAGTCTCGCGTCCATTTGAACATCCGGGCACTGAGAAAGAGGCAGGCGACGGTGATGGTTGCGAGGATCGATAGTGGATATGCCAGATCCGCGAGTTTTGCGCCGTCAAACATGATGCTGCGTGCCGCATTGAGTAGATGTGTCAGCGGCATGAATTCGGCCATGATCTGGATCGCGCGCGGTGCGCCATCCAGAGAGAAGAACACACCAGAGAGAATCATCATGGGCACGCTAAGAAGGTTCAACAGGCCGCCGGAGATTTCTTCGCTTGCCACTCGCGCCGCAACCAGAAGACCCATGGAGGTAAGGGCGAGGCTGCCAAGCAGGGTGACGATCAGCAGATTTGTATAAGTTCCAGCCATGGGAAAATCAATGAACAGATCACAGGCAGCGTACATGATGGCCGTCGCGATCATCACGACCACCAGGCGCGAGGCCACCTGTGCAGAGACGAATTCGAGCGCGGTCAGCGGAGTGGCTTGCAGACGCTTCAAATGACCGCTCTTGCGGTAACGCACAATGACAAAGCCAACGCCCCAAAGGCAGGAAAACATCATGTTCATGCCCAGAATGCCCGGCATGACCCAATCGACATAGCGGACGGCCTGCGCGCTGACCGATTGCTTTTGAATTTCCGGGCCACGGCTGGCTTGCAGCAGGCTTTCGACCACTTCACTTTTACGGGATTCGGGATTCGCCCAGTATCGAGCTGGTGTGGATTGCAGATCCAGCAGCAGATCCACGCGGTGACGCGCGACTTTTTCTACTGCGATCGTCCGATTCTGGGCGCGAATAAACTGAATATGTCGGCTGGCCAAAAAGGGGTGCAGATCGGCGCTCGGCTCGTTCTCGCTCAATACGGCGACTGTGAAAAGCGGTTTTTCCGGCCCTGAAAAAATGGCTGCAAAACCGAGTACCATCAAGACCGGGACCATCAGGTTCCAAGCCATGGCCGCACGGTCTCGTAAAAATTCTATGCTGCGGGTCTTGGTCGTAGCGGAGAATCTTTTCAGCGAAAATCTTCTCAACTTCGAATCTCCTTGCCGGTGAGTTCAAGAAAGAGATCGTCCAGAGAGGGCGGGCGCTGATGGAGCTGGGTCAGATCAACCCCTGCCTGCAATAATTCCGAGAGCACTCCGTTGACATCCCGGGTGCGAATTTCGATGCCGGTTTCGCTGCTCTGGAATGCGAAAGACCAGTCTTCGTCCTTGAGCGTATCGGCCGGCAATTCAAGCACTTTTTCGTCAAAATGCTGTGCCAGCAAATTTCTGGGCGTTCCGCGCGCAATCAGGCGACCGTGATCCATGATCGCGATCTCGTCACATAGCGCATAGGCTTCCTCCATATAATGCGTGGTCATGAGGATGGTTTTTCCTTCTCGCTTGATATCGCCAAGCAATGCCCAGAAATTGCGGCGCGCCTGTGGATCGAGTCCGGTAGTGGGCTCGTCCAGAAACAAAAGGCTCGGGTTGTTGATCAGCGCGATGCCAAGAAGCGTACGCTGGCGCTGGCCACCGGACAGCTCGCGTGTGTCCTGATGTAGAAATTCCTCCAGTCGGCAACGCGAGACAATCTCATCAATCGAGCGCTGCTGCGGATACAGGCTGGCGAAGAACTGCAGGTTCTCGCTCACGGTGATGAAATCCTGAAGCGCGGTAGTCTGAAACTGGATTCCGATATGTTCGCGATAATCATCGCCTAAAGGGGCACCGCGGAAGCGGACTTCGCCGGACGTCGGAACGGTCAGCTGCTCGAGTATTTCGATGGTCGTACTTTTGCCTGCTCCGTTCGGACCCAGCAGTCCGAAGCAGCTGCCCTCGGGAATCTCGAAGCTGACCCCATCGACCGCGCGTACCGTGGGGAATTGTTTGATCAGGGAACAGGCTTCGAGAATGGCGGACATGGTCGGAGTTATGGGTGCGATGGGCGCATCCTCCGCTGTTGGAAGTGCTCTTGAATGCCTTCCATGTCTTGCAAAGAATTGATGCGACCGAAATACATAATCAGCGTCGATTATCGCCGGATATTCATACTTGCAAGAGCTGCGACCCTAATGAGGTTTTGTTGCGGCAAGCAATGGTTTGTCCCATAAGCGAGCCCATGGGCGCTATTTGGTATGGCACGGGTCTTGGTTCAATTAGGTAGGGACCCCTCCTTGCGAATTCAGCTTGTAGCGGTGACAGCAACCCTTTAGCGAATTGCCGGCCTGGTAACAGCCCGCGCCGCGTGCGCGGGTGGCGGCGCCACCCGGAACCAGGCGGCATAGAGGGCCGGCAGGAAGATAAGCGTTAATCCTGTGGCCGCAATCAGCCCCCCCATGATGGCAACTGCCATTGGGCCAAAGAAAATGCTTCTGGACAGAGGAATCATGGCGAGAACCGATGCCAGCGCCGTCAAGGCGATGGGCCGGAAGCGGCGCACGGTCGCTTCGATGACCGCTTCAAACGGGGGGTGCCCTTCGTTGAGGTCCTGATTAATCTGATCGATCAGGATTACGCTGTTACGCATGATCATGCCGAGCAGGGCGATGGTGCCGAGCATGGCGACAAAGCCGAAAGGCTGACTGAACAGTGTGAGGAAGGCGGCAACTCCGATGATGCCCAGTGGCGCGGTCATGAAGACCATCAGCGAGAGTGAGAAACTCCTGAGCTGCATCATCAGGATCGTCAGCACGGCAAGAATAAATATTGGCAAGCCCACGTTGACGCTGTCCTGCCCGGTCTTGGCGTCTTCGATGGTTCCGCCCGTTTCCAGGCGATAACCGAGTGGCAGATTGGCTTCGATTTCCGCGATTTTCGGGGCCAGAATCTGGGTCACTGCCGGGGGCTGGATATCGTAGTAAATATCCGCACGCACCGTGATTGTCGGGATGCGGTTTCGCCGCCACAAGATGGCATCTTCGAGCGCGTAGGAAAGGCGCGCAACCTGAGCCAAGGGAACATTGACGCCACTTGTTGTCGGCACGGACAGACTGGAAAGAAGTTCCAGACGTTCGCGTTCTCTGGGCGGGCCGCGGAGCACGATATTGATCAGATCGTTGTCTTCGCGCAAATGCGCCACCGTGGTGCCGTTTATCGCTGTTTCCAACAGTTGCGAGACAATATCCGAGCTTACGCCGAGACTGCGTGCGCGATCCTGGTCAATTTCAACCTTGATGATCTTGGCAGGTTCAGCCGTATCCAGATGAACACCATCAGTGTAAGGATTCTCGCGCAAAATCTTTTCGATCTTTGCCGCGTGAATCTTTGCGATTTCACGGTCCGGCCCAGAAACACGGTATTGCAGTACATAACCCGTGGGCGGGCCATTCTCAAGACGATTAATGCGCCAGCGTACCCCGCTGAACTCCTCCGGAAGAATCTTCAGCAGTTCCTGGCGAACCTGTTCGCGAGATTCATAACCCTGAGTATTTAGTACCAACTGAGCGAAGTTCGATGCAGGGAGCTTCTGATCCAGTGGCAGCACAAATCGCGGCGCACCGCTTCCAATATAGGTCGCGTAACTCTCGATACCCGCCATATCTTTCACAATGGCCTCCAGCTTCGCTGCTTGCCGGTCTGTTTCGAAAATGGAGGAACCTTCAGGCAGATTCAGGTCGACCAACAGTTCCGGCCGTGTAGAAGCGGGGAAAAATTGTTGCTGAAGATTGCCAAACATGACCATGGCGCCGGCAAAGATGCCTATGGTGGCTAGGATGGTGATCCACTTGTGGATGACGCAGGCCTCCAGCGCGCGCCTGAAGCCGTTATAAAAGCGCGTGTGGTAAACGGTGTGTTCATCGTGCGCCACGCCGTCGGCAGACAGTCCTTTCTCCGGCAGCAATTTGTAGCCGAGAAGCGGGACAAAGATGACGGCGGCAATCCAGGACAGGATCAGGGAAATACTGACAACCTGGAAAATTGCAATGGTGTATTCGCCGACGCTACTTTTGGCCAGGGCGATCGGCAGGAAACCTGCCGCAGTGATAAGAGTGCCGCTGAGCATCGGGAAAGCAGTTGCTGAATACATGAACGCCGCCGCCTTGACTCGGTCATAGCCCTGTTCCAGCTTTACTGCCATCATTTCCACCGCAATGATGGCGTCGTCGACCAGTAGCCCGAGCGCAATCACAAGTGATCCGAGCGAGATCTTGTGCAGTCCCACTCCTAATACTTCCATCGCTGCGAAAGTCATGGAGAGGACCAGGGGGATGCATAATGCAACGACTAAGCCAGTGCGCACTCCCAGCGATAAAAAGCACACCGCAAGGACAATGATTACGGCCTCAGCCAGAACTTTGATGAATTCGTTGATGCCTCTGGTGACAGCGCGTGGCTGGTCCGCCACGCGGGATAAGGACATTCCAAGCGGCACTTCCTGGTTGAGCGATTCAAATTCGGCATCCAGATTCTTGCCCAGTTCGACAATGTCGCCGCCCTCGTCCATCGAAACCGCGATTCCGATCGCGTTTTCACCGTTGAAGCGCATGCGAGGCGCGGGGGGATCCTGATAGTCACGGTATATTTCCGCCATATCCTTGAGACGAAAGGTCTTGCCTTCGAATTCGATGGGGATATTTTTTAGATCCTGCAGTGTCCGAAGCTCGCCGCTGACGCGCAGATAGATCCTGTCTTTTGCAGTGTCGAAATCGCCCGATGCGTGAACCGCATTTTGCTGTGCGATGACTTCCGCGATGAGCGCGGGAGGAATGCCGAGCTGATCTCGGCGAGTATTCCCGATGTCGACGTAAAATCGCTCTTCCTGCAGACCAACAAATTCGACTTTGGCGACGTCTTTAATTCTGAGAAGACGTTCTCGAACTCGATCAGCGTAGTCGTTTAGTTCTTCATAACTAAAGTCCTTGCCCTGCAGGGCGTAGATATTGCCGAAGGTGTCACCGAATTCGTCGTCGAAAATGGGGCCGTTGATTCCGGCAGGTAAGGTATGGCGAATATCACCGATTTTTTTCCGCACCTGATAGAAATTTAAGGGCATGGTTTCAGGTTCGAGTTCTTCGCGAAACTTCACATACACCATCGATTCACTTGAGCGCGAGTAGGAGCGCAGGAATTCCAGTGAATCCATTTCCAGCAGCTTCTCCTCAATTTTGTCGGTAATCAGGCGGTCAACTTCGTCCGGCGTTGCGCCAGGCCAGACCGTTCTTACGACCATCATTCGAAACGCAAAAGGAGGGTCTTCGGATTGTCCGAGATTGAAGTAAGCCCAAACCCCAAGCACACCCAACACAATCATCAGGTAGGTGACCAGTGGCCGGTTGGCCAGCGCCCAGCCGCTGAGATTCGAAACTTGCGTTTCCTCCCTGAGTTCAGTGCTCATGTCTAGAGCGCGGGGGGGCGTTCGCGATCGATCGCGCGCACGGGCATTCCTTCGCGCAGTAGGTGTACGCCTGCGCTAATGATCTGGTCCGCGCTGGATATGCCACCACTGACGATCACGCTATCTTGGGTGTAAGCGATGATTTGCACAGGAACCGGTGTTGCTGTTTCCGTACCGTTTCCGTTTTTTTCGGGTTCTCCCGCTTGCAATTTCCAGACCACGGGCATGCTCTCGGATAGCGCACCCAGGGCGCTCGATGGCAAGCTGAAAGTCGCGCCATCCGATTCTGCTAGGGCCAAGACGCTTGCCGAACTGCCCAGGGCGGTCGCTGCTTCCGGATTCAGCAGTGTCACCCGGGCCTCGTGGGTGCGAGTGGCGCGGTCGGCTTGGGGGGTGATGTCCCGCAATTTGGCGGGGTAATGCTTGCCGGGGTGCTCATAGATTTCGATGGCCAGCTCAGCGGCGTTCTTGAGCGCATCGACCCTCCCTTCCGGGACCGAAATTCTGACTTCGCGCTCACCGTCCTGGGCAAAGTGCACGACGGGCTGGCCCGCCATCAGCACATTGCCTGGCTCAGCGAAAATCTTCGTAATGACGCCATCGGCGTCTGCACGCAGACTGGTGTAGCTCGATTGATTTTGCGCCAGTTCGAGCTGAGCGCGCGCCTGTGTGGCCCTGGCCTGAGCGGAGAGTCGTGCGTTGACGCGCATATCTACCGCGGACTGACCCACATGGCCTTTGGCTTTCAGATCGCGATAGCGCTTCTCCTCGGTCTCCGTCAGCGTCACATCGGCTTCGATAGCGGCAAGAGCGGCTTTGGCAGCGTTTAAATTGAGCCGGGCGTCTTCAGGGTCGAGGACAGCAATGATGTCTCCCGATTTCACCCGTGAGCCCAGCTCGACTCTGCGCTCAGCGAGTTTGCCAGGAATACGGAAAGAAAGATCTGCTTCGTGTCGTGCGGCCAGTCGTCCAGGGAAAGACTCCACGCTGCCCGGGCCAGCGTAGGGGCGAGGATTCTCAACCACAACCAGGCGGGTATTTTTCTCCGGCGGCGCTGGTTTGCTGCAGGCACCGACGAGGACGCCCACGCTCAACGAGAGCAATAGCAGCCGCTGCTTGTCCAAGTTCACGCTAGCCCACGCCATAATGTTTTAGCTTGTCTATTTACTGAACTCAATAGTACATTTAATCCCATGAAGAAATGAAGAAATGAAGAATTAAAAATTGCCTAAGCCGAACAACGCCGCTGTTAGAAGAAAGGTAGCCCCTGGCAGGGGCCGACCCAAGGATCCGAGAAAGCGGAACGCTATTCTGCAGGCTGCCACACGGCTGTTTACCGAGCAGGGTCTGAGCGGTACCAGCATGGAAGCCGTGGCAGAGCTGGCCCAGGTTTCCAAGATCACGGTCTACAGCCACTTCAGCAGCAAGGATGAACTTTTTCGGGAAACCGTATTCACCAAGTGCAGCCAGCACTGGCCTGAGGACTTGTTTGATGTCGGCGCCAATACAGCGCTGAGAGCACGGCTCAGGGCCATTGCTGGTGGCTTTCTCGATTTGGTTTTCAGCAAGGAAGTGCTGAACATGTATCGACTGATGATCGGGCAAGGCCGTGGATCGAGTCGCTTCGGCAGCTTGTTCTGGGAATACGGTCCGGAGCTGAGTATTCAGCGGTTCGCAAGAATACTGGAAGCGGCCAACCGCGCTGGTGAACTGCAGGTGCCCAACCCGCGCCTCGCCGCAAGCTATTTTTTTGTGCTGCTAAAAGGTGAATATCATGTCCAGTCGCTGTTAGGAGCTGCCATGCTACCGAACGCAGCCGCGCGCCAAATTCATATTGATGACGTGATCGACATGTTTTTGCGCGCCTACGCCAGGTCGTCACAGCCATAGAGATTGACTGCTCTTTATATTGGAGAAGCAAGCACATGATGATTCTGATTATTGGCCTGGCCTTGTGGGCCTCAACGCATCTATTTGTATCCTGCTGTGCTGAGCAACGCACGGCGCTGATCAGTCGGCTTGGTCTGTACCCGTACAAGGGGCTGTTTTCCCTGACTCTGGTGCTTGCGCTGATATTGATCGTGATGGGGTGGCGTAGCACGCCGGCAATCTCCCTGTGGGTGCCGCCCGCGGGGATGCGCCACCTGACGATGCTGCTGGTGCCCATTGCGGTGATCTTATTTTTCGCTGCCCGCATGCCGACAGATATCAAGCAATGGCTTCGCCATCCTCAGCTGACCGGGGTCAAGCTGTGGGCGCTGGCACATTTGCTCAGCAACGGAGAGACGCGATCTCTGATCCTGTTTGGTGGATTGCTCGCCTGGGCGGTGCTGGAAGTGATTTTCATCAATCGCCGTGACGGTGCGCGAGTGAAACCCGAGCCCGTCGGCATCGCTAAGACGCTGGTCCAGGCCGTGATCGGATTGCTGATTAGCGCTGCGCTGATATTTGCGCATCCCTGGTTCGCCGGCATGCCGGTGATCAGTGTCAGCTCGGGAAGTTGATGCCGCGCTGAGCGGCTCAGCGCCGGCGCAGCATCGCCTGGGCCGCATTTCGACCACAGGCGCCCATCACACCGCCACCAGGATGAGTGGCGGCACCGCAAAGGAATAGGCCCTTGACCGGTGTGGCGTAGTCACTCCAGCCAGGGACCGGGCGAAAGCTGAACAGCTGATGCAGGGGCATGGCGCCCTGAAAAATATTGCCGCCAGTGAGCTTGAAACGCGCTTCGATGTCGGGCGGCGCCAGTACCTGCTGGTGCAGGACGCTGGCAGCGAAATTGGGCGCCAGCGCGTTGATCTGCGCAATACAGCGCGCCGCAAATACATCCCGATGTGCGTCCCAGTCCGTGTCCTTCAGCGCATAGGGCGCGTACTGTACGAACAGGTTGATGATGTGATGGCCAGGCGGCGCCAGCGTTTTGTCCACGCTTGTGGGAATCACCATTTCTATGACGGGTCGCGCGCTGCTCCTGCCACGTCGCGCATCTTCGAAAGCGCGTTCTATATCTTCCGGCAGTGAGTTGATGTGAATGGTGCCGCAATGTTCCGGGCCGACCGTACCTGCGCGATCCGGCATGCAGGTGAATTGCGGCAGTTC
>JBFJJV010000123.1:0-8992 GCA_041635265.1 Panacagrimonas sp. | reverse complement strand
TCGATGTTGTTCGTGCCCGTGCACGTCGCCAAATTCGTTAACTCGGCGCATACCCGTGGGGCCGATGCCTATATTCTGGATATGGAAGACAGCGTCCCGCTGGCGCAAAAATCTGAAGCGCGCGCGTCCATCCAATCTGCGTTACCCAAGGTCACACAATCCGGAGCGGCTGCCATTGTTCGCATCAATACCGATGATGCGCTGAGCACTGGCGATCTCGCTGCCGCAGTGTTCCCGGGTGTGCACGCGCTGATGGTGCCCAAGGTCGAATCTGCGGCACAGTTGCAGTCTCTGGATTCCCAAATCGAGCGATTGGAGTCCGAGCGCGGAATCGCAAAGGGCCACACTCTGCTCATCGCCCAGATCGAGCATGTCAATGCCTTGCCCAGGCTAGATGAAATTGCGACGGCGACTCCCCGCCTCATGGGGATGATTCTTGGCTCCGAAGATTTCTCGGTATCGGCGGGTGCAGAACCCACACCCGAAGCCTTGTACGGTCCCAACCAGCAGATGCTGTTTGCCTGTCGGCGTGCGGGCATCTTGCCCTTTGGTTTTCCTGGTTCCATCTCGGTGTTCCGCGATTTGGAACTGTTCGGGCAATTGATCGCGCGCGCTCGTGAGATGGGCTTCGTCGGCAGCTATGCCATTCACCCGCATCAGGTGCAGATCATGAACCAGATGTTCTCCCCACCCGAATCGGATGTGGCACATGCACGCGCCTTGCTCGCCGCCTATGACAGGGCCGAGGCTGAAGGGCGCGGAGCACTGGAATTCGAGGGCAGAATGGTAGACATGCCGGTCGTTCTGCGCGCACGTGAGGTCTTGCGCCGCGCTCAGGTTAGCCACCCGATCCCCACAGAGGACAGAACATAAGATGACGTCTTCAGACTCACTTTCCGCCTCAGCTCTGGCCCTGCTCGGCCAGATTCGCTCTGCGCTCGATGTCGCAAGCCGTGCACTGGCCACGCGTTGCGCAACAGGAAATCGCCTCGATGCCGGAAAACTCGATGTCGAGCAAGTTCCCTGCTACGAACTGGCCTGGGCCAATGCCGAACTGCTGGCAGCGGAAACCTGCCTGCAGGCACTTTCCAGGAACAAGCAGCAAGGGCTGGATCATCAACTCGGCCTGATCTTTGCTGCCGAAGCGATTTCCCTGGTGCGTGGCCGTCTCGAAATCCTGTTTGCAGAACTCGATTTGCCAGCCGATTCACTCTACGCACTCAGCACGGCACCACAGCTGAGAACCCTGCAACGCCATTGCCTGTCAGGTGCCGCACTGCATAAGGCTGCGAAACAGATTGCGCAGGATCCGGACAAGCTCGCTGATGTTCCCATCAGAGAAGAACTGGCAATGATTCAGGCGCAATTTCAGCGCTTTGCAAGCGATGTCGTCGCCCCCCTGGCAGAGGAAATTCACCGCCAGGACCTGACCGTCCCGGAGGAATCCCTGTTGCAGCCACTGCGGGAAATGGGCGTTTTTGGTTTATCCATCCCCGAAACCTACGGCGGCAGCGCCCCGGGCGAAGCAGAAGACAGTCTCACCACGATCGTGGTCACGGAAGCCCTGTCCCAGGCTTCGCTGGCCGCAGCCGGCAGCCTGATCACCCGACCCGAAATTCTGTCGCGCGCCCTGATGACCGGCGGCACCGCTGAACAGAAAGAAAAATGGCTGCCGCGCATCGCCGTCGGTGATCCGCTCTGCGGAATTGCCATCACCGAACCCGATTACGGTTCCGACGTGGCCAGCCTCAATCTGAGGGGCACTCGCACGGAGGGCGGCTGGTTACTCAATGGAGCCAAGACCTGGTGTACTTTTGCTGGCAAGGCGGGCGTGCTGATGGTCGTCACTCGCACCGATGCGGACCGCACGCTCGGCCATAAAGGTCTGAGTCTGCTGCTGGTCGAGAAGCCTTCTTATGAAGGTCACGCCTTCGACTACCGGCAGGAGGACGGTGGCGGTTGCCTCACGGGCCGTGCCATCGCGACGATCGGCTACCGCGGCATGCATTCGTTTGATCTGAATTTTGAGAATTTCTTCGTGCCCGATGCCAATGTCATCGGCGAAGAGGCCGGGCTCGGCAAGGGCTTCTACTACACCATGACGGGGATGATGGGTGGACGCATGCAGACCGCCGCACGTGCCTCGGGTGTCATGCGCGCCGCCTTGCTGGCTGGGTTGCAGTACGCCGCGGAACGCAAGGTTTTCGGCGCGCGACTGATGGATTACCCGCTGACGGGCGCCAAGCTCGCAAAGATGGCAGCACGTTACGTGGCCAGCCGTTATCTCACCTATGCCGTTGGTGAACTCATGAATCAGGGTCAAGGCCGCATGGAAGCCAGCCTGGTCAAATTATTCGCCTGCCGCTCAGCCGAATTGGTAACGCGCGAAATGTTGCAGATTCATGGCGGCATGGGCTATGCCGAGGAAGTGGCCGTCAGTCGTTATTTTGTTGACGCGCGAGTGCTCTCCATCTTTGAAGGCGCTGAAGAAACACTGGCACTGAAAGTCGTCGCGCGCAGCCTGCTTGAGGATGCGCTCAAACCGGCGGCGGCACTTTCGCGATGAATACCTCCATTCTTAAGGGCCTGCGCATCGTCGAAGTCTCCGCCTTTGTGGCTGCTCCACTCGGCGGCATGACATTGGCGCAGATGGGAGCAGAAGTTATTCGCATCGACCCGCCTAGCGGCGGACTCGATTACCGTCGCTGGCCGGTCACCGAGAACAATACCAGCCTGTTCTGGGCGGGGCTCAATAAATCAAAAAAATCAGTTGCCATCGATATCAGCAAACCCGAAGGTCGCGAGCTGGCACAGGCCATCATAACTGCGCCCGGTGAGGACACAGGTTTGCTGCTGACCAATTTCCCGCCACGCGGATGGCTGGATTACGAAACGCTCAGGGCGCGGCGCGAAGACCTGATCCAACTCACCATACAGGGAGATCGCAATGGCGGGTCCGCAGTGGATTACACCGTCAATCCGCGCCTGGGACTACCCTTCATCACGGGCCCGGAGGATCACGACGGCGTCGTCAACCATGTGCTGCCGGCTTGGGATTTGATTACTGGCCAGATGGCGGCCCTTGGACTACTAGCGGCAGAGCGACACCGCCGAAGAAGCGGAGAAGGACAGCACATCAAATTGCCGCTCGAAGATGTTGGGCTTGCGATGATGAGCCACCTCGGTTTTATCGCCGAAGCCCAATTGGGCGGCGAACGCCAAGCCTGCGGCAATGACTTGTTCGGTGCTTTTGGACGTGATTTTCTGACCAGTGACCAGAAACGCATCATGGTCGTTGGCCTTACCGGAAAGCAGTGGCGTTCACTTTGCACCGCTACAGAAATCAGCGATGAAATATTGCAGCTCAGTCGGCGACTGGGGGTCGATCTCAATGATGAGGGCGAGCGTTTCAGGGCGCGCAATGACATTGCTGCACTGATCCAACCCTGGATTGCCCAGCGCCCTTTCTCAGAGGTCGCGGAACGCTTTGACGCGCACTCAGTCTGCTGGGGTCCGTATCAGAGCATCAAGCAACTGTTGAACTCAGACCCAGCCTGCTCGATAGACAATCCCATGTTCAGCCAAGTGAAACAACAAGGAATCGGCAACGTTCTTTCGTCTGCCATTCCCTTGAACTTCGGCAGCGGCCGCCTGCCCGCAGCGCCTGCACCCGACCTTGGCGCCGATACCGAACAGGTGCTAAGCGAAGTATTGAATCTAAGCACTGCGGAAATCGGCCAACTACAGCAGGGCGGTATCGTCAGTGTCTAGCCCGTATCTTCAGCTTGACTCGCACCTGCCGCCAAGATGATGCGAATGATTCAGTCGCCGGTGTTTTCTGCCTTTTTTGATCGCGCCGAAATTTCCTGACTGCGCAACACCGAGGCGGGTACGCCGCCAATCGCCCAGTCTTCGGGCGGCAGTACCCAGCACCCACCGCGAACCATCCTGCGGTCGGCATCAAGAATGCGCACCACAAGGTCGGTGAACCCCATCAATAATTTATGCTTCTCCTCGAGCGGGCGCCCTTGCAGAACCAGAAAATGAAAGTAGGGGGCGGCTTGTCCTCCCTTGTTCAGCATCTGCCCTGCCACCGCCACCATCGAACGTTTGTGCAGATGAATCAAGACGCGAATACGTTCCAGCGGGCACTTCATGACTTCCGCGTAGAGCCGCGTGGACTCGAGCAGAAGCTTCTCGCATTGCTCTTCGCTATAGCTGTCTTCCAGCAGGTGATATTCGAGAATCGGCATGACTCTTCCCTGCTTAATGAATGAACGATCGTCTAAGGCAGACCGCGGCGTCTGCCCGCGTCCATGAATAAGGTGCTTCCGGCAAGCGCGTCCGCCTCCGGTGCGAGTAACGTCTCGATACCCCAGGCGATCTGCTCGACCGTGGTGAAGGCCCCGATGGCGGACCCTTTCTTCATCTCCTGCAACACAGCATCCTCAGTCGTGCCGTCCCGCCGCGCCATAGTCTCGGCGATACGGCGAAGGCGATCGGTGTCAGCCGGACCTGGCGCGACCAGATGCGCGGTGACGCCGCGCTCACCATAAGCCCAGGAATACTGGCGAATCAGGTTGGCCAGCGCCGCATTGCACACGCCTGCAGTGGCAGCGTATGCAGTCGGTTCGAAACCATAGTGACCACCGATGGCAATCAGGCGAGAACCATGTAGCAACTGCTTGTCCACTGCTCGCACCAGTCGCATCATACCGCCAACCTTGATGTTTACTGCATCCACCACTGCTTCAGTGGGAGCGCTAAGCACGCCACCTGCAGTTGCCACACCGGGGCCGTGCACCACCATGCGCACCGGCATATCGCCGACCGCAGCGCTGATCAGAGGACTGGCGCTGTCGCTGGAGATGTCGGCCACACAGGCCTCGATCCCTGCCTCTACTGAGCCACACAGCTCAGCGAGTGCGTCGGCGGAACGAGCCACTGCAATGACACGCAGACCACGTCGTGCCAGCCTGCGAGCAATCACTTGGCCCATGGAGCCGGTCGCACCGACCAGGACCACGCATTGGTTTTGCGTCACGCCTAGGCCGCTTTGACGATCGACAGTTTTGGATACAAGCCGCGCTGCTTGGCCATCGTCAGTGCCGTATCTTCGATCATGTCTTCCTGGCCGCCGATCATCTTGCGAGCACCCAGTTCCACCAGAATATCTCGTGCGGGCACACCATACTTCTGACTGGCCCGTTCGGCATGCAGCAGGAAGGTGGAATAGACCCCGGCATAGCCAATGGTGAGCGAGGAGCGATCGACGCGGACGATGTGATCCATCATCGGGAAGATGATGTCCTGCGCCATGTCCATCAGCTTGAACAAGTCGCAGCCGGTTTCAATGTCCATGCGCTCGGCTACGGCCACGAAGACTTCCAGCGGTGTATTGCCCGCCCCGGCACCGAGCCCGCCAACGGAGCCGTCGATCCGGGTAGCACCCTCTTCAATCGCGGCAATCGAATTGGCAATGCCCATGCCCAGATTGTGGTGGCCGTGAAAGCCGATCTCGGTCTCAGGATTCAGCACATCGCGCAGGGCGCGTATGCAGGCGATCACATCCTTGGGCAACATATAGCCTGCAGAGTCGGTGATGTAGACCGTCTGCGCGCCGTAGCTCTCCATCATCTTGCCCTGCTGGGCCAGCGCCTTGGGCTCATTGAGGTGGGCCATCATCAGGAAACCGGTCGTATCCATGCCCAGCTTGCGCGCGTAGGCAATATGCTGCGGCGAGGTATCCGCCTCCGTGCAGTGGGTCGCCACGTGGACGCTGCGAACGCCATGATCATAGGCGCTCTGAAGCTCCTTCATGGTGCCCAGACCGGGAATCAGCAAACAGGAAACAACGGCCTGTTTCATCTTGGGCACCACAGCATCCCAGTATTCTTCATTGCTGTGCAGGGCAAAACCGTGCTGCAGCGAGTTGCCTCCGCAGCCTGCGCCGTGGGTGACTTGAATGATGGGCACGCCGGCATCGTCCAGCGCCGTTGCGACGCGGATCATTTCCTCTGTAGAGATCTGCTCGCGCTTGGCGTGCATGCCATCTCGCAGGCACATGTCATGCAGCAGAACCTTGCGTCCTTCTCGGTTAATAATGCTCATAATCAGGCAGCCTCTCTGGTGGATACGGGCTTGAGTTGGTAGCGACCGGCAATGATCTCTTCAGCGAACAGTTCAGCGGTGCGCGTCGCTGCGGCCGTCATGATGTCCAAATTTCCAGCGTATTTCGGCAGGTAATCACCCAGACCTTCTACTTCGAGAAAAGTGGCAACCTTGTTGCCGTCAAATACCGGCCCATTGACCAGACGATAGCCCGGCACGTATTTCTGCACTTCTGCCATCATCTGCTGTATTGATTCGCTAATTGCTTTCTGGTCAGGCTCGCCCTCGGTCAGGCAGTACACGGTATTACGCATGATCAGCGGCGGCTCCGCCGGATTGACCACAACCAGGGCCTTGCCTTTTTTCGCCCCACCCACTTTTTCCACGGCACCAGAAGTTGTGTAGGTGAACTCATCAAGGTTGGCGCGCGTTCCCGGACCAATCGACTTGGAGGCCGTAGTTGCGATGATCTCGGCGTAACTCACGGGCTGCACACGGGCTACGGCATGGACCATGGGAATTGTCGCCTGTCCGGCGCATGAAATCATGTTGACGTTCATGGCCTGTTTCGCCGCCTGCTCGCGCAGATTCACGGAAGGAACACACAGGGGGCCGATCGCCGCTGGAGTCAAATCGATCATCAACACGCCGAGCTCATTGAGCTTGCGCGAATTCTCCGCATGCACATAAGCGCTGGTTGCGTCGAACGCGATTTGAATGCCGTCGGCTTCGACGTGTTCCAACAGGGCGTCGACGCCACCGGCCGTGGTTTTCAGGCCCATGTCCGCGGCGCGCTTGAGACCCTCTGATTCAGGATCAATCCCGACCATCCAGACCGGCTCAAGGACTTCGCTGCGTCGAATCTTGTAGATCAGATCGGTTCCGATATTGCCGGAGCCGATCAGGGCACATCTAATTTTTTTCTGGCTCATGAGTGAGGGGCCTCCGGGCCGTGAGCGGAAACTGTACGGTGACTTGATTCAGCTTCGTTAAGTTGATCGCGCTCAGACACCACCACCCCGACCACTGTCGGGGCCGCGCGTCGAGCAGGCGCAAGTACTTTGTCGTCGGTTCGACCTTGCAGAAAATTGAATTGAATCTTTGGCATTTAATTTCTCAAAAAAGCGTTATCAGCACATTTGGACAAGGGCCCTGTACGACAGACCTGTGTGATCATCTTGTCCAAATTGGCCCAGAGAGCAAGCGGCGGCGCTCCATGCCCGGTAAAGCGGTTTTTAATTTCTCCTTCTCTCTTTCAATCAGGCGAAGCGAAACGACACGCTGCCCATATCCTGGAAGCGCGCGACCACGTTATCGCCCTTTGCAACTGGAATAGCTTCGGTGATCCCACCAGTCAGAATCAGACTGCCGGCAGGAATGAATTGGCCCCGCAGCGCAAGATGTTTCGCAAGCATGCTGACTGCATTGGCAGGGTGATTGAGCACCGCGGCACTGGCGCCCAGAGCCTGAATTTCTCCGTTCTTCTCAATCACTACGCCGATGGTTCGAAGATCCACGGCATTAGGGTCCAGCGGACGACCGCCGGTCACGTAGCGGGCGCTACTAGTGTTATCTGCAATGACCGAGGGCAGGTCAAACTTGAATTTCTCGAAACGGGAGTCGATCACCTCGACTGCCGGAATGATGTAGTCGGTCGCGGCCAGGACCTGCGCAATACTCAGATCACCGCCTTTCAGTTCATCCTTCAGAACGAATGCAATTTCGGCTTCGATGCGCGGATGGATCAGCTGCGCCATTTCGATTACGCCATTTTCAGGGCGCGCCATGCTAGCCATCAATAGACCGAAGCCCGGCAGCGTTACGCCCATCTGTTCCATCTTAGGCTTGGAGGTCAGGCCGGCCTTGACTCCGACCTGGCGGTCACCTCGCGCCAGCCAGCGACGGCGCAGCTCTTCCTGAACCTCGTAGCCCTCGTCAATGCCGAGTGCAGGATAATCATCAGTCAGCTTGCCGATGGTATGCACATTGTCCTGAGCATCCTGGACCTTGTCTGCGATCTTCTTGAGTGTTTCAAATGAAAAGCTCATTCAACGTCTCCACTGAAACGTACTTCACAGGAGCCCAAACCGCCGACGGTACATTTGAGTGTGTCGCCGACGACGGCGGGAATTAAGGTGGATTGCGAGCCCGAAAGAATCACTTCCCCCGCAAGAAATGGAATGCCGAGCCGCCCCAAAGTGTTAGCAAGCCAGACGACAGCATTGACTGGCCCACCCTGCACCGCCGCACCGGCCGCAGTGCTGAACAGTTCTCCGTTCATTTCCAGCACCATGCCCGCGAGATTGAGATCGAGGTCGGTCAGTTTTTTTCTGGCTTTACCCAGCATATAAATTCCGCATGAGGCATTGTCCGCCACCGTATCCTGGATCTTGATTTTCCAGTCTGTAATACGCGAATCGACAATCTCAAAACAAGGCACGACGTAATCGGTGGCACGAATGACGTCGGTCGCTGTAATCCCTGGCCCTTTGAGATCGCGTTTGAGTACAAAAGCCACTTCAGCTTCTGCCTTGGGCTGTATCAGGCCGCCAATAGGCAGATCGCGACCCTCCTCATAGGCCATCTTTGAAGTCAGCTGACCAAAATCAGGCTGATTGACGCCGACGATCTGCTGCACCGCCTTGGAGGTCACTCCGATCTTCTTGCCAACTATGGTTTCGCCCGCCTCGATGCGCCGTGCGACCATGCGACTCTGTATGTGGTAGGCATCTTCAATCGTGATGCCTTCGACGCGGCCGAGCAGTGGCGGAATCGTGCGACGCTCGATCAACGCCTCGTACAGCTCGTCGCCGTGCTTCAGGATATCTTCTGGATTCATGTTCATGATTTTATCCTTTACGCAGAGATTGCGCCTTTCTGT
>JBFJJV010000122.1:0-9058 GCA_041635265.1 Panacagrimonas sp. | reverse complement strand
CAGGCTCTGCCAACAATTAAATCCTAATCGAGCAGGGGCGCAGGGCTGCGCTTCCATCCATAGGTGTTAAAACGGATCCGGTCACTGGCCTCAAACAGTACGCCTTCCGCAAGCAGCCGTGCTTTCTGTTCGAGGTAGGCGTCACTGGATTTAGGCAGGGCTATCTTCCCCTGCGCATTGATGACCCGATGCCAGGGCAGTTTTGTGCTGACCCCGGCATCTGACAGCGCACGACCGACCATGCGGGCTCTTCCAGACAGGCCCGCGGCGTAAGCGACCTGAGAGTAGGACGCGACCTTGCCACGTGGAATATTCATGACGACGGCCCAGATCAGTGGATAGGCCTCCTCGGCTCTGATCGACTTCGCCCGCATCGACTACTCGCCTGCCCGCTCCGCGGCTCCAATCTGCACCGCATCGACTTTCAGGGTGCCGGACCGAATGTGCAGGTCCCGCTGGGGAAACGGAATCTCGATCTTGCGTTTGCCTAGCTCAGTCTCGATCGCCCACATCAACATGGCCTTGGTCCGGCCGGGCGCATTGATCAGCGCAGCTCCAACCCAGACCACCAGTTCGAAATCAAGGCTGCTGTCACCAAATCCGACCAGCCAGACATCAGCAGGATGCGTCGCGTCGATGATGCAGCCATCGACCGTCGCAGCCGCGGCCAGTCCCGCCTCCTTGACCAGATCCTTATCAGTTCCGTAAGCCACCCCGAAGGGCACATGCACTCTCCGAAAATTGTCGTTAAAGGTCCAATTGGTGACGCGCCCATTGATGAATTCCTGATTGGGAACAATGATGTCTTCCAAATCGTTGGTGGTCACCCGTGTATATCGAATATTGATCTCGGAGACTTTCCCCATCACCCCCGACTGTAAATCCACAAAATCGCCCACCTTCAGCGTTTGCTCCAATAGCAGCACAATCCCGGAGATGAAATTGGCCACGATGTTCTGCAGGCCAAAACCGATGCCGACGCCAATGGCGCCGCCGATGATGGCGAGATTGGATAAATCCAATCCCATGTAATCCAGACCGGTCATGATGACCACAACCCAGACCACATAGCCGAGAATCCGACTCAGCGCATAGACGCCTGACTCGCTCAGAGACACGCGACGCCCAGGTCGCATCAGGCGCTTGAGCGCTCGCTCTATCACCTTGACCATCAGGTAGGCACACAGCAGCAGGCCGAAAAAGCCAGCGATTTTACCGAGCGTCAGGGGCGCTTCGCTGATGGTCAGCAAGGGGGTGCTGAGCACTTTTTCCAATTGCATCAATAGTTCTTTCATCTCATCTTTTTCCCGGGCGACCAGCCCTCACTCCTCAGGGATAGCTAATTTGCACCTGAGCCAGAACAGCATCGTCACGATAACCGCCGAGCCCGGTAAACCCACTCTCATCCCCCCCGGCAAGCACGTAGTTGAGCTGAACACGCAAGCTCACCGGGCCGGCGCTGGCGGGCCAGAAATTCAAACCCAGGTAAGTATTTATCAGGTCCGTATCGGCAGTGCCGATGATACGGCTGTTGGCCCAATAGTGCCGCGCAATCCACTCGAGATTGGGCCGACTCCTGTACCCCAAATGCGCATAGATCACGTCTTCGTCGCGACCATCAAGGCCAAGAAGATCCCGCCCGGAAATCCACTCAGACTTCAACACGATCTGCGCATAACGCCAGGCTGCTGCGATATTGATTACCTCGTAGTCGTTTGTGCCCACCCCGCCCGCTTCTTCACTGCTGCCAATTGCAGCTTCCAGGTGGAGTGACTGACGATCAAACAGCACTCGACCCGCATAGGCGTTCGCATCGCCTGACTGGTCCGCTTCATGCGCTGTCGCGCCTGAGCGTCCGGCCGGATTGAAGATGCCGATATCCACACCGAAGCCCTGCCCTAGTCCGCGTCCACTGAGCATCAGACCGGGAGCGCGCTCGAGCACCAGAGGTTTCTCCAGCCCCCGCTTGCTGATGTCCAGATCTTCCCCGGGGATATTGAAATCCATCCCGATTGGGGTCTTGAATTGGCCCAGTTTCAATGCCCAATTGGAAGCCATGCGCCAGCCGGCGTATACATCCTTGATGACGTTGACCAGAGTTCCCGGTGTGCGTTCCCCCGCATTCGCAACGTTGAAGTCCAGCAACACGCCGCCAAAAAATGTCTGGCCGTGGTACTTGAGGCCGGCACGGACCCGATCCGCATCAAATTCGAGACCATCAGTGGGCTCAGATTTTTCTGCAGTGAGTTGCGCATAGCCAAAAACCCGGAATGAAGCTGGCGACTCCGCAGAGAAGGCAGCCTGAGTTGCCAGAATAATCAGCAGAAAACCCGCTCGAGCAGATCTCATCCGGCATCTACAGATTGATTCATCTCGATTACGAGGAGGGTGTCACCTTTCTGCACGATGGATTCTTTGCCCTCCCAGAATCCAATGGCCTTGTCGCCCCGGATCAGGCGCACGACGATGCCCGGCCCAATGGCCCGCATGCTTTTTCCGATCTCGCCGTCTTTTGCCTTTCGCTCCTGCAGCTGGACGCGTCCTCCGGAGCACATTAAATCGCTGATGTAATCGGAAATATGGGAGGACTGAACCGAGTCGGCCATCAGATAGCCACCGACCATGGAGGGCGCGACCACCGCATTTGCGCCCGCCTGACGGACCAGCTTGATGTTCTGGGCTTCGCCGACGCAGGCAATGATTCGGACAACCGGATCAAGCTGGCGAATGGTCAGCACCGACAGTACGGCGGCATCATCCCGCCCCACACACACCAGCACGGCGCGCGCGCGGTGGATGCTCACTGACTCGAGGTCTTCCTCCAGGGTGGCATCCGCCAAAAACCCGATATGCCCTTCGTCAGCGGCCAGTTTGAGTCGATCAGAGTCACGGTCGATCACCACAATCTGTTTTTCCGGTGTGCCGCGCGCGACCGCTTCCCGCGAAGCGCTGTGCCCGCTATGGCCGTAGCCACAGATCAGCAGATGTCCATCCAGATTCTTTTGCATCTTTGTCATGCGACGATTCTCCAGCCAGCGTTGCAACACCAGTTCATAAGCGGTTCCGAGAAATACCAGCCAGATCAACAGACGCAGTGGCGTCACCAGGAGGCCATCGATCAGGCGCGCCCGGTCAGTGACCGGGATGATGTCGCCGTAGCCCACGGTCGTCACCGTGACCGCAGTGAAATAAACCACATCAGAAAAACTGATTTCACCATCCAGCTGATCGCGTAATCCACTCCGATCAAACCAGAATATCGCGAGAATCATCAGAATCATGCTGGCCAGCATGACAAGGCGACTGATCAGAATCTGCTCGGCTGAGCGGCCTGATTTGACATAGATGCGCGACTCTATAGAGCCACCGATCGTCTTTCTCTTCATTGCTTAGCCGGGACCTCGCCCAGTCGCCTCAGCAGGGGCAACATACTCAGACCCTGCACAATCACCGAAAATGCCACCACCGAGAACGCGACCGTGACGATCTCGTTGCGGTGTGGCAGATCTGCAGGCAGACCCATGGCCAGTGCCAATGACAAAGCGCCGCGCAATCCGCCCCAGAACATGATGTGTTGATGCTTGCCGCTGACGCGCAACTTCTCGTTGCGCGCGAAAATCAGGGCCAGTGGATAAATAGCTGCTGCCCGGCCAACGATCACCAGAATCACCGCAGCACTGGCGGGAACCAGCACCGCGGCGAAATTCTGCTCGGCTTCCGACAGCCCGATCAGGATGAATACCAGAGAATTTACTACGAAGGCTGTGTAATCCCAGAATGAGAGCACAGCCTCGCGACCCTGATCGGAGATCGAACCCAGTGGCCCGATATTTCCGACCATGAGACCGGCGGTGAGGACTGCCAATACGCCCGAAAAATGGAAGTGCTCGGCCAGCAGAAAGGAACCGTAAGCAGCCACCGTAGTAAAGGTGATCTCGAACACCGGCTCTGCTGTCTTGCCTGCAATGAGCAGAATTCCCCCGGCGACCAGGGCGCCACAGGCAATGCCGCCGCCAATGGTCAGAACCAGACTGGATGCGATGCCCATCCCGGTGATGCTGCCGCCCGCCGCAATAGTCAACAGAATGGCAAATGCGACCGCGGCAATACCGTCATTAAGCAGACTCTCGGCCTCTAGCAGCACCCGTAGGCGCCCCTTGACGCCCGCCTCTTTGAAAGTTGCGATGACGGCAACCGGGTCGGTCGCGGCAATCAGTACGCCAAACAGGGCAGCACTAGGCCAAGCCCACCCCGCAAAAGCATGCATCCCCGCGGCGGTCAGACCGGCTGATAGGACGACGCCGAAGCTGGCAAAAGTCAGCACCACCACCGCATCCTTGCGCAATTCGGCCCAGCGCAAATGCAGCGCGGCCTCAAAGATCAGGGGTGGCAGGAAGGCAACAAAGATCAACTCCTTGCTCAGCGTGATTTCCAATGGGATCGGCAGAAAGGCAACACCTATGCCCGCCAGAACCAAGCCCACCGTATACGGAAGGTGCAAACGCTGCGCGATCATGCCGACTATCACGGCAATCAGCATCAGAATTTCGAGAGTGCCGATACTGCTTTCAATCATCGATTGGGCGCTGGATGCGGCCAAATGGCCGGTTTAGATGCCCATCATATCGTTCCGGACCCTCGTCTTGTCCCGATGGCCTTGCCCCGGCTTCGCCGAGTCCCTAATGTTTCGGTCTGGCTGGGGGTGCCGTCATCGTTTGGCGGCTGAGATCAAACCCTTGGAACGTAGCCGCAGTACTAGACTCGGCGAACGGATAGCCTGCTCTGGCCCTGCCAGCGCCTGCCTCCTTCGTCGTCACATGGAGCAAGCTGATGAACGCAGTGCCGGAAACTCTCTTCAATCAGGCCGATGAGCTGTCTGAAGATGTGTGCAAGCCATTTCCCGCGTCAAAGAAAATATTCGTTTCAGGGCCCGGGGGCATGCAGGTGCCGATGCGCGAGATTTCGCAGTCCGCGACGCACAGCGACAAGGGCATTCAGGCCAACCCGCCCATCACTGTCTACGACACCAGTGGCCCCTACACCGACACGAGCGTAAAGATTGACCTGCGTGCCGGTCTGAACGGCCTGCGCAGCCCATGGATCGAGCAACGCCAAGATACCGAGCAGCTCAAGGGGCCCTCCTCCCTGTTCGGCCGCATCCGTGCCGTCGACGAAAAGACTTCCGCGATGCGCTTTGAACACATTCGCGCGCCACGCAAGGCAAAAACAGCTGCCAATGTCAGTCAGATGCACTACGCACGGCAAGGCATCATTACTCGCGAAATGGAGTACATCGCGATCCGCGAAAATGCGCGCCTCGAAGAGCTGCGGGACAGCTACGAGCAGGCGGGCTATTTGCGCCGCATGCACGCCGGGCAGTCCTTCGGCGCAGAAATTCCGCAGGGCGCGATTACGCCAGAATTTGTTCGCGACGAAGTGGCTAGAGGCCGCGCCATCATTCCGGCCAATATCAATCACCCCGAGCTGGAGCCGATGATCATCGGCCGCAACTTCCGAGTGAAAATCAATGCCAATATCGGCAACTCGGCCGTGAGTTCGAGCATCGCCGAAGAAGTGGAGAAAATGGTGTGGAGCACCCGCTGGGGCGGCGACACCGTGATGGATCTGTCGACCGGCAAGAATATTCACGAAACCCGCGAATGGATCATCCGCAATTCGCCGGTCCCCATCGGCACGGTGCCTATCTATCAGGCACTGGAAAAGGTCAATGGCAAAGCAGAAGAACTGACTTGGGAAATATTCCGCGACACCTTGATCGAGCAGGCCGAACAAGGTGTGGACTATTTCACCATTCACGCCGGGGTCCTGCTGCGTTATGTGCCGATGACCGCCAATCGTCTCACCGGCATCGTGTCGCGCGGGGGTTCGATTATGGCCAAATGGTGTCTTGCTCATCATAAGGAGAGCTTTCTTTACGAGCACTTCGAAGATATCTGCGAGATCATGAAAGCCTACGACGTCAGCTTCTCACTGGGCGATGGCCTGCGCCCCGGATGCATCGCGGACGCCAATGACGAAGCCCAGTTCGGCGAACTGCGTACGCTGGGCGAACTCACTCAGGTCGCATGGAAACACGATGTTCAGGTCATGATTGAGGGGCCTGGACATGTGCCTATGCAGATGATCAAGGAAAACATGGATGAGCAGCTCAAGCACTGCTTCGAGGCCCCTTTCTATACGCTCGGCCCCCTGACGACCGACATAGCGCCCGGCTACGACCACATCACCAGCGGCATTGGGGCGGCCAATATCGGATGGTATGGCTGCGCCATGCTGTGCTATGTCACGCCCAAGGAACATCTGGGGCTACCGGACAAGGACGACGTGCGAGAAGGCATCATTACCTACCGCATCGCCGCACACGCGGCTGACCTGGCCAAGGGCCACCCCTGTGCCCAGGTACGAGACAACGCCTTATCGAAATCCAGATTCGAATTCCGCTGGGAAGACCAGTTCAATCTGGGACTCGATCCGGAAAAGGCACGTGAGTTCCATGATCAGACCCTGCCACAGGAAGGCGCCAAAGTGGCGCATTTCTGTTCCATGTGCGGTCCGCACTTCTGCTCCATGAAAATCACGCAGGATGTGCGCGACTATGCCGCCAAGATCGGCGCAGACGAACAGGCCGCGCTCGAAAAAGGCATGGCAGAAAAGTCTGAAGAATTCCGGAAGCACGGCGCAGAAATTTATCAGCCCAGCTAGGTGCCGGGAAAACAGCGAGGCGGGCGCGGTGGCTAGTTGATCAGCCGTTCCCGCCCTTTCCAGTACGGTGCACGCAATTCGCGTTTGAGCACTTTGCCCGCGCCCGTTAGTGGCAGAGGCTCATGCCTGAACTCGAAGCTCTTGGGACATTTGTACGCCGCAATGCGCTCCCTGCAGTGCGCCATCAGTGACGCAGCGTCCTCGGCCTCACCCTCTTTGGGAATAACGATGGCGTGAACCGACTCGCCCCATTTGTCATCGGGGATGCCAATAACCGCCACAGTTGCCACCGATGGATGCGTAGACAAGGCGCTTTCGACTTCAGTTGAGTACACATTTTCTCCGCCGCTCACGATCATGTCCTTGACTCGGTCCACCAGATACAAATAGCCATGTTCGTCCAGATAACCCGCATCACCGGTGTATATCCAGCCATTGCGCAAGGTTTTGGCTGATTCTTCCGGCATTTTCCAGTAGGCCTGCATGGCATTCGGCCCGCTAATACAAATTTGGCCGATTGCGCCGGGCGCCAAAGCCTGATCCTGTTCGTCTCTGATCTGAATCTGAACTGCCGATATGGCCCGTCCAGCCGAGCGCAGCTGACAAACGCGCTCGCCACTGAGCACATGGTCTTCGGCACGCAAGGCGGTGGCCAATTGCTCGGTCTGGCCATAAATCTGCACCATCTGCAGACTTGGCAGAGCAGAAAACACCTTACGCATAAGCCCTTCGGCCATCGGTGATCCGCCATAGGCCAGCCCCTTGAGCGTACGCAACTTCCGCGCATCAAACTTCGGGTGATAGAAAGTGGCCTGGATCATGGCTGGCACCAACAAGGTTTGGCTGATCTGGTGCGCCTCACAGGCTGCCAGTACGGCCTCTGGATCAAATCCCGGAAGGATCACCTGCGGCGTAGCCTTGATGGCGCACATCAGAATTGGAAGCAGGCCAGCCACATGAAACATGGGCGCGCACTGGAGGAAGCGAGTACTGTCGCCTTGTGGGAAGGCATCAAGATAGGCCATGGCGCTGATATACAGTGCCATATGGCTCAGCATGACCCCTTTTGGAAATCCGGTCGTGCCACCGGTGTACATGATCGCCGCCACTTGTCCTTCCGAGTAACGTACCTCCGTGACTGGCTCGGCGTCACTCATCAATGCTTCCAGTGAGAGCGCCCAGTCGGGGCAGTCTTCGGGCAGACCGATATAGAGGTAATGCTCAACGGCTGTTTGTTCAGTCCGCAGGGTTGCCACCACAGGGAGAAAGGCCTTGTCGAACAACAGGGCTCGAGATCCTGAGTTACTCAGCGAGTAGACCAGCTCCGGTTTGGCGAAACGGGTATTGACCGGCACCATGCGCAGCCCAGCCAGCGGCAGCCCAAAATAAGCCTCGCAATACACATTGCTGTTTTGACTCAGCACCGCGACAGACTCACTGCACTCAAGACCAAGTGCATCCATGACGCCGGCCATGCGTCGAACGCGATCCGCAGTGTCGGACCAAGTGTATGACCGATCGGCAAATCTATAGGAGTTTCGCTTTGCGTGAATCTGATCGGCACGAAATATCAGTTGAGCAATATGCATTCTTAACAATTCCTCCTAATTGAAGATGAGAAGTGCTTGCAGTACTTCACTGCACGTCCCAGCAGATATTGCGACAACAAATCATAATACGGACAGGTACATCGCCTCCGCCGGACCTCGCCTCTGACCGCCATCCACGACAGACTGAACGATTTTGCCATGAAGCTCTACCACAATCCGCGCTGTTCCAAATCACGCCAGACACTTCAGCTTCTACGAGAAAACAATGTAGAACCGACGCTGGTCCTTTATCTGGAAAACGGGCCTGATGTGCCCACACTGGACAAGATCTGCAAGTCCCTTGGATGTGAGCCCCAGGCACTGTTCAGGTTCAAGGAAGCGCGTGCGAAGGAACTAGGTATTTCCGCCAAGGACACACGCAGTCGCGCCGAATGGCTGGTCTTGCTTGCGGCCAACCCACAATTGCTGGAGCGGCCGATTGCGCTAAAAGGCGAGCGCGCGGCGATCGGTCGGCCACCGGAGAATGTACTGGATCTGCTCTGAAACCGGGCCCATTAAAGCCCTGATTCATGTCGGCGAATGACTGGACACTCAGGGAGAGTAGGACCTAACAGGGACATTGTGGAATGAGCACCTTCGGAGACGGTAATCCCCCCGAAAAGTAGTTGAACGCAGAAGTGGAATTTTCTCGTACCCTTTACCGAGGAGGTTCCCTTGAAGAAATCGCGTTATACCGACAGCCAGATCATGGCGATCCTGAAGCAAGCTGAGGCCGGCACGCCGGT
>JBFJJV010000121.1:0-9117 GCA_041635265.1 Panacagrimonas sp. | reverse complement strand
TGCCTCTATCTGGCGGATGCGCTCGCGGGTGACGTCAAATTGCTTGCCGACCTCTTCGAGCGTGTGGTCCGTATTCAGATCAATGCCGAAACGCATGCGCAGCACCTTGGCTTCGCGCGGCGTGAGGCTGGCCAGGATCTGATACGTTGCTTCGGCGAGCGACTGCGAGGTCGCCGAATCCAGCGGCGACACCGCGTTGCCGTCTTCGATGAAATCGCCGAGGTGAGAATCTTCGTCATCACCAATCGGCGTCTCCATGGAGATCGGCTCCTTGGCGATTTTGAGCACCTTGCGGATCTTGTCTTCCGGCATTTCCATCTTGATCGCCAGTTCTTCTGGGGTAGGCTCGCGCCCCTGTTCCTGAATCATCTGACGCGATATACGGTTCAGCTTGTTGATCGTTTCGATCATGTGCACCGGAATACGGATGGTGCGCGCCTGATCGGCGATCGAGCGGGTGATCGCCTGACGAATCCACCAGGTGGCGTAGGTGGAGAACTTGTAGCCGCGTCGATACTCGAATTTATCGACCGCCTTCATCAGGCCGATATTGCCTTCCTGAATCAGGTCGAGGAACTGCAGGCCGCGATTGGTGTACTTCTTCGCGATCGAGATCACCAGTCGAAGATTGGCTTCCACCATTTCTTTTTTGGCGCGACGCGCTTTGGCATCGCCGACGTTCACTCGGCGGTTGATGTCCTTGATCTCATCAATGCTGATGAGATTGTCGCCTTCGATATGCGAGAGCTTGGCCAGCAATTCCTCAATTTCTTCCTTGCGCGTCGCCAGCGTGGCGGAGTATTTGCGCTTGGCGCGAATTGATTTTTCCAGCCACTCGGTATCGGTGGGCGAGCTGCCGCGATACTTGGACAGGAATTCTTCCCGGGTCATGCCGGCGTCGACCACGCAGATGCGCATGATGGAGCGCTCGATGGCGCGAATGGTGGCAATACGCTGGCGCAGATTGCCCGAGACTTCGGCAATGAGCTTCGGCGACAGCTTGAAGGTCATCAGCATCTCGGCCGCGTGTTCGCGCTTGGCCTGGGTTTTCTTGTCGGCAGCGCCGGTCTTTTCCAGTGCGGTCCAAGCTTTCTGATAGCGCGAGCGCAATTCTTCAAAATTTTCGCTGCACTCAACGGGATCCGGGCCAGTAGGGCCGGCCTCTTCCGCCTCCGCCTTCTTCTCTTCTTCAGTCTTGGGCTGCGGCGGCGGTGCCGGGGCGACGGGCTCGGCATTGGGATCAAAGAAGCCCGCGATTACGTCGGTGATGCGGCGCTTGCCTTCGCCCACCTCGTCCCAGGCCTCGAGCATGATGGCGACCGACTCGGGATAGATGGCCATGGCAAACAGCGCTTCGGACAGGCCTTCTTCGATCCGTTTGGCGATGCGAATTTCGCCTTCTCGATCCAGCAGTTCGACGCTGCCCATCTCGCGCATGTACATGCGAACCGGGTCTGTAGTGCGGCCGAACTGATCGTCATTGGATGCGATGGCAGCAGCAGCTTCCTCGGCAGCGTCTTCTTCTTCTTCGGCGGTGGCCACCACGGCCGGCTCGGAAAAGAGTTGGTTTTCACGATCGGGTGCTTCTTCGAGTACTCCGATGCCCATGGTGCCGATCATGCTGACGATGTCGTCGATCTGCTCCGAGTCAACAATTTCGGGCAAATGATCGGCCACCTCGGCATAAGTCAGGTAGCCCTTTTCTTTGCCAAGAGCAATCAAGACTTTGATTTGGGACTGTTTTTCTGCGGCGTTGGTGCTCATTAACTCAGCCAGTTGGGTGGATGGCTATCCACCATAGTGATGCGGGGAACCGTGCATTTTACCCGAAAGCTGAAATTTAGACGGATTTTTTCGTCGCAAGTTGCGCTGTCAGTTGCTGAATCTCGGCCGTTTCTGCGGTGCTCAGGGTTCTGGATTTTGCCTCCGACAACAGCAGGTTGATGCGCTCTTTCAGGGCTTTCTTGCGTAAATGATCAATGGCGTCCATAAATTCATTTTCAATCCCTGCGTCATCGAGTTGTTTTTCCAGAGGCCCGAGACGATGCACGGCGGCTGCTTTGGCCGTGTCGCGCCAGAACTCCAGGAGCTGAGCAGCCCGTGCGTCGGGGTGCTCCTGAAAGAAATCAATGGCTTCAACCAGAATGCCGATGCCAACGATGTTCGATTGCGCCAAAAGCTCTAATTCATCAACTTTCTGAGCTAAATCAGACCTTTCCAGCATCAGCTGCAGTGCGAGCTTGATCGCCCGTACCGCCCCGGGTTCGGCTTGCTTGCGCGCCGTAGGTGCGCCCCTTATCCCATCTGACTCAGCAGCCTTAACCGCCCCTAGCTCCTCGCGGCGCAGACCGGTGCGTCGGGAAAGCTCGTCCTTGATCAGGCTCAGCAGCGGAGTCTCCCGCATCTTCGACAGATAGGGCTTGGCCAGCCCTGCCAGCTTGGCCCTGCCGTCCAGCGTCGCCAGATTGGCCTGTTTGCCGAGCTCATCGAGTAGAAACGAAGAAAATGGCTGCGCTTGGGTGAGTAAATCTCTGAAGGCCTCGCTGCCAATCTCCTGTACCAGGGAGTCCGGGTCATGGCCGTCCGGCAGAAACATGAACTGGCACTCGCGCTTCTCGTCAACCTCGGGCAGCCCTTGCTCAAGCGCCCGCCAGGCCGCCGAACGACCCGCACGATCGCCGTCGAAACAGAACACCACGCGGCTGGTGGATTTGAACAGCAGGCCCAGTTGTTCCCGCGTGGTGGCGGTGCCCAGCGTCGCCACGACCTCGCGAATGCCGTATTGCGCGAGCATGACGACATCCATATAACCTTCGACGACGATCAGGTGGGATAAGGCCTTCTTGGTCGACTGCTTGGCTTCGTACAGGCCGAACAGATTCCGACCCTTGTGAAACAGGGGCGTTTCAGGGGAGTTCAGATATTTGGCTGGGTCATCACCCAGCGTGCGGCCACCAAACGCAATCACCCGACCGCGGGTATCGCGGATGGGAAACATGACCCGATTGCGGAAGACGTCGTAAGTGCGCTCGCTGCCTTCCTTTTGCTTGAGCAGGCCGGCCGCGATGGCATGTTTCGGTTCGTCAAAGAATTTGGACAAGGCGTCCCAAGCGTCAGGCGCAAAGCCGATGCCAAAGGTCTTGGCGGTTTCGCCGCTGACGCCGCGCGCTCTCAGGTACTCGATCGCTGGCGGATGCTTGCGCAACTGATCGGTGAAGAAGCGCTGCGCCGCAGCCATGGCGTCGAGCGGGCCGTCCAGTACCAGGCGCTCGAAATGGCCGCCTTCGCGCGGCACGTCGATCCCGAGATTCCCGGCAAGTTCCTCCACCGCCTCTACAAACGTGAGGCGATCGTGCTCCATCAGAAAGCCGATGACGTTGCCGCTCTTGCCCGAGCTGAAGTCAAAGAACATCTGCTTTGCAGGTGAAACGTGGAAGGAGGCGCTCTTCTCGTTGGTAAATGGCGACAGCGCCTTGAATTCACGACCCGCCCGTTTGAGTTCCAGACGCGCGCCAATCACTTCGACGATGTCGCAGCGCGCAAGCAGGTCTTGTATGAAGCTCTGAGGGATCAGGCCGGACATGATGAAGCTGCAGTTTTCACAAGCCGCCAGAGAAACTCAAAAGAATTTCATAGAAGTTGCATGATTCCACGGCCATCAACGAATCTCGCGAGGGAACAGAAGTTTCACGGAGGTTCCGCCAGAAAAAAAGCAGCTTAAGTCAAATTAGAGCTTCCGAGCAGCGGATTTCTGCGAGCATGGCTGACGTTGCCGCCGGCCCTCTGGGATCAGATCCAGCGCGCCACACATTCCGGAGATAGCACTGCAAAATTAATTTCGCTGGCGCGAGTCGAGGGCCGCACGAATGCTGAAATGCGCGATCAGCCTGCCAGTTGTTGCTTGATCAGACCGGACAGCTTGCCCATATCCGTCTTGCCGGCGGCCCTGGGTTTGACCCAGCCCATCACCTTGCCCATATCCTTGGGGGAGCTAGCAGCGGTCTCGGCGATGGCTTGAGCAATCAGCGCATCAACCTCGGCATCGCTCAGCTGCGCTGGCAGATAGCTCATGAGTACGTCGATTTCCGCCGCCTCCTTGTCGGCCAGGTCGGCGCGATCACCGCTGCGGAATTGAGACTCTGAATCGCGCCTCTGTTTGAGCATTTTTTCAATGCTCGCAATCACGATGGAATCGGTAATTTCAACAGAGTCAATCACTTCACGATTCTTGATGTCTGAGGACAGCATCCGCAGCACCGACAGCCGGGCCTTGTCGCCAGACTTCATGGAGGCTTTGATGTCCTCCATTACACGCGCTCTCAATTCAGACATGGCTTCAACCAGCTCCCTCTGCCCGGAACCGCGGCAGAGAAAAACATCAATAGAAACAGATCAATACATCCGAGTGCGACGCGTCACATCGCGAGAGACTCGCTTCTGCTGACGTTTCACCGCAGCGGCGCGCTTACGCTTGCGCTCCATACTGGGCTTTTCAAAAAACTCTTTCTTGCGGACGTCGGTGAGGACACCGGCTTTTTCACAAGTGCGCTTGAAACGGCGCAGGGCAACTTCGAAGGGTTCGTTTTCGCGGACGCGGACTGACGGCATGAGAAGGCGGAGCTCCTTGGGCGGAGGAAAAAAGGGCGCAGATGCTAAGCCCTGAGCTTCCGTTTAACAAGCATCGTTAGCCGATTCCGGATAAAAGGCTTGTCGATTGCTCGAGCGCAGCCGACACTTCGGCCCCCATGAGCATCCTCGGAATAGAAACATCCTGTGACGAAACGGCCTGCGCAGTCTATGACGGCGAGCGCGGCCTGTTGGCGCACCGCTTGCACTCACAGGTTGATCTGCATGCGCGCTATGGCGGCGTCGTCCCCGAACTCGCTTCGCGCGATCATGTTGCGCGGATTGCGCCCCTGATCCGCGAAACGCTTGATGAGGCCGGAGTTTCTTTCACCGAGCTTGAAGGCGTCGCCTATACCGCCGGCCCCGGGCTGATCGGTGCTCTGATGGTCGGCGCATCGCTTGCAGCCGGTATTGCCAGCGCGCACAAGCTGCCGCTGATTCCGGTGCATCACATGGAGGGTCATTTGCTGGCGCCGATGCTGGAATCGCCCTCTCCTGCCTTTCCCTTTGTTGCCCTGCTGGTGTCAGGTGGTCACACCATGCTCATCGCGGTTCGCGGCGTCGGCCAGTACGAATTGCTCGGCGAGAGCCTGGACGATGCCGTCGGCGAGGCATTCGACAAGACCGCGAAAATGCTGGGTCTGCCGTATCCCGGCGGCCCCCATCTCGCACGGCTGGCCGAATCCGGCAAGCCCGGTATCTTCAAGTTTCCGCGACCAATGACGGAACGCCCTGGGCTGGATTTCAGCTTCAGCGGCCTAAAGACCGCGGTGATTACACGCATGCCCCAAAACCCGGACGCGCAGACCAAGGCCGACCTTGCGCATGCCTTTCAAGAGGCCGCCACGGAAACACTTGCCATCAAATGTGCCCGGGCCTTGAAGCAGACCGGTTACCAGCGGTTGATCGTGGCCGGAGGTGTGGGCGCGAATCGGCGACTGCGCGAAAGACTGAAGGCCTTGTCGGAAAAGACCGGCTTCGAGCTGTTCTTTCCGCGCTTCGAATTCTGCACGGACAATGCGGCGATGATTGCGCTGGCAGGTTGGGAGCGACGGCTAGAGGGCCAACTGCCGACGGGCGCTCTGTTCACGACGCCGCGCTGGCCTCTGGCCGATCTCAGGCCGCCTGCCGGCTAAAGACTGAAAATTCATTTAGCCGTTGCGCGCCCGCGCAGAAACAGAGCCATTTCTGCGCGGGCTGGGCCAAGCTCCCAGAGCAGCTGAGAAAATCGGTCAATGCCCGCTTTGGCACGCTCGACTATCATGGGCGCCGCAGGTGTGCCCTGCATGCATTTTTGCGTGCCGGGCATTAAACGGGAAGTTCGTGTGAAGCGAACACTGCCCCCGCAACGGTAATTGGGAAGACGCGGCATCGACTGGCCACTGGGTGCGCAATACATGCATCTGGGAAGGCGCCGCAGAAACGCCCAAAAGTCCGGAGACCGGCCTGCAAAAAGCCCCAGCTTTGGCTGGGTTTTGTAAAGCCAATCCATGGCGGGCACGGGGACGTGATCGCTGGAGATATTCAATGAAATCCCTCTTGTTTCTGGGCGCGATTGCCGCGTCCCTGACCACTTTTGCCGCTAACGGGGCCACGCCAGACACTGCTGCAGATACGCCCACCCTGGTCGTGACGGCGACCCGCACGCCGGTCCCGGCAGCGGAGGCGCTGGCCGCGATCACCGTCATCGAGCGCGAGGAAATCGATCGCGCGCAGGCCAGCGATATCGCCGAGATTCTCAGATTCGATGCTGGTCTGGACCTGGGCCGCGCCGGCGGCATCGGCGCACAGACGTCTCTGTTTACTCGCGGTGGCGAGTCCAATCACACGCTGGTGCTGATTGATGGCGTGCGCATGAATCCAGCGACCTCGGGCGGCGCTGCCTTGCAGAACATTGCCCCGCACATGATCGAGCGGGTCGAGGTCGTCCGTGGGCCGCGTTCAACCCTGTACGGATCAGACGCCATCAGCGGCGTCATCAACATCATCACGCGCCGCCCAGAAAAGCCGACGGTCGATCTGGCCTTGCGCGCCGGGGGTGACAACACCTTTGGCAGCACGGCTAATTTTGGCTATGGCGACGATGAAAAGAGCATCAGCGCGGGCGTACAGCAATTGCGCACCGACGGTATTCCCAGTTGCGAAGGGGGCACGCTCGCGCGCGGATACGACCACACATCCTTGAATCTGCGCGGCGACACAAAAATCAGTGAGGGTGCCGAGCTGTTTGCAAGGATATGGAGTGCCAAGGGCAGCAGCGAGTACGTCAGCTCCTGTGGCGCTTTCGGTGAGCCGCTGGCTCAGGATTTTCACAACAGTGTCGGGGCGGTAGGGCTGCAGATCTCTGCGCTGAGCAACTGGCAGAGCCGCATCACGGTCTCGCGTGTGGAGGATGACATCCAGCAGGCTCAGCAGAATTTTCTGCTCGAACAGGACCATGTGCGGACCACGCGACCGACACTGGACTGGCACAACATCATCCAGATTAGCAGCACCCATCGCCTGAGCTTCGGTGCAGCAGGCGCGCGTGAGAAAGTCGACGCCTTGTCTTTTGGCACCGCGATCATGGAGAGCCGTGACATCGTCTCTGCCTTCATTCAGGACGAGATCAGTCTTGGTCGCAGCCACTTCTCTGCCGCCGTGAACCTGGCTGATTACGAGGGCTTTGGCAGTCAGTTCAACTGGAATGTCGAATATGGATTTGATCTGCTTGCGTCCAGCAAGCTGATCGCCTCGGCCGGCACCGGCTTTCGTGCGCCCGACGCCACCGATCGATTCGGCTTCGGCGGCAATCCGGATCTGGAGCCGGAGGAAGCCAGCAACTATGAAATCGGCCTTCGTCAGGGTATCGGCCGCTATCAGGTGATTGATCTGCGCTTCTTCCAATCGGAAGTTGATGAGCTGATCACCGTCGCCTTTGATGCGGGCAATGACCCCGCCGTCGATTTCGGCTTTCGTGCGGTGAATATCGACGATTACCGCAATCGCGGTGCCGAGCTGAGCTGGCGTCTGGCTACCGCGCACTGGTCGGCATCGCTCAGCGGCATCCTGCAGAAACCTGAAGATCGCAACACCGGCGATGTGCTCCTGCGGCGAGCCAGGAAATCCGTTTCCGCGCGTCTGGCCCATCATTTCGGCAAAACATTCGTCTCGGTTGATGTACTGGGCAGTGCCGAGCGACGTGACATCGGCACCCGCGTCAATGGCGGCTATGCGCTGGTGAATCTGGGCGCTGGCCTTCAGCTGGATTCGCGTTTCAGTATCCGGGGTCGTGTTGAAAATGTTCTGGACAAGGATTACCAGACCGCTGCCGGCTTCAATCAGCCCGGTGCCACGGCTTACGTCACGCTCGGATACAGTTTGTAGTTCTATTATTTGCTTGTAGCTAAGACGGAGAAAGCGTCATGGGTAACCGACTGAGCAAGATCGTGACCCGCACCGGCGATGCCGGCACCACCGGTCTCACCACCGGAGCGCGCGTGCCAAAGCATCATTTGCGTGTCTGTGCCATGGGCGATGTGGATGAGCTCAATTCGCAAATCGGCGTGGTGCTGACCCATCCTTTGCCTCAGCTGGTTCGTCAAAAGCTCACGGCAACACAGCAATTGCTGTTCAATCTTGGTGGCGAGCTGTCCATGCCGGGCAGCGCCCTGGTCAAGGACGACGACGTGCTCGGCTTTGATCAGGCGCTAGTAGATTTGAATGTGCAGCTGCCGCCACTGAAAGAATTCATCATGCCCGGTGGTAGTCCGGCGACGGCGGCCTGCCATGTTGCGCGCACCGTCGCGCGACGGGCCGAGCGCGCAGCCTGGGCCTTGCACGCCGAGCAGCCGGTGAACGCGCCCGTGACAAAGGTGCTCAACCGGCTTTCGGATTATCTGTTCGTGGCAGCGCGGGTTCTGGCGCGTGCAGACGGAGCGGCGGAGTCCGGCTGGGACCGCGGCGAGCGGATCAAGGGTAAGCCGCCAGCGCCCTAGGGCGGCTGGGAGTGACCGACTAGGGCGAATGCTTTCCTAAGCGCTGCCGCGCTGCGTCCAGTGCCAGGCACAGTTCCGCCGTACCCTCGGCCATTCTTGGCGTCGCTCGCGCCAATTTGTCTGCATTGATCGCGATCAGGTTGCCGAATCGTTGCGCGCGCATATTCGGAAAATTTCCCCAACCTCGAAGAATGCCGGCAACATCGTCGTGTTCGCCAAAAACAATGACATCCGGATCAGCCGCGATCACCGCCTCGCGCGAGACTGGCCCGGCGAGACGAGCATAGTCAGCGAACACGTTTTGCGCCCCGCACAGCGCAAAAGCCGCGCTGATCGGGGAGCTGCTGTTGACGGTGTAAACCGGGTCGGGTTCCAGTTGATACATGACCTTGATGGGCTTGGCATCGGCGTAGCGCCTGCGCAGCGCCTCGATATTCGCGCGAAACGATGCCTCTGCTTTGCAGGAAGCATCTTCGCTGCCGAGCAGGGCGCCCACCCGCAGAATAGCCAGACC
>JBFJJV010000120.1:0-9241 GCA_041635265.1 Panacagrimonas sp. | reverse complement strand
CGGCATCGACTACAAGGATGCCGCAGACGATGCACGCAACTGGTTGCGCCGCAATGGCAACCCCTATCGTCAAGTCATCACCGACCCGGAAGGAAGCGCCGGGCTCGATTGGGGCGTCTACGGTGTGCCTGAAACCTATGTGCTGGGCGCCGACGGCACCATATTGTTCAAGCAGATTGGACCCGTCACGCTGCAGGCTTGGGAGCAGCACATCAAGCCGCTACTGCAGAAAAGAAAATCATGATGCGGAGTTATCAAGAAAAGCTTCGGCTCGTCGCGGCGCTGCTGCTGTGTGCTATGTGTGGATTGCCCGGACATGCGCAGGCGGTGACAGCGCAGGATTCGACTTTGCCCGCCGAGAAACAGCTGCGCTATCGAAATTTGATCAATGAACTGCGCTGCCTGGTTTGTCAGAACCAGACAATTGCGGATTCCAACGCAGAACTCGCGACCGATCTGCGCAAGCAGGTTCATCAGCGCATCGCAGCAGGTGAGACAGACGATGAGATCCGCTCTTATGTCACAGAACGCTATGGCGATTTTGTGCTGTACAAGCCGCCGCTGACGGCAAGAACTTTGCTGCTCTGGGTCGGCCCCTTTGCCCTGTTAGTCATCGTCATCGCGGCGGTACTACTAAGATTCAGACGGAAAAAATCAATGCTGCCCCCTGATAAGTCAGTCGATTCCGAGCGCCTTGCGCAGTTGCTCAAAGACGACGAAGCATCATGATGCTACTGGCGATGGGATTGATCGCCCTGTGTGCGATAGCTTGGCTGGCGCGACCGCTGATCAGAACTCAGGTTCTGAAAGTCCAGGGCCGAAAGGCTGCGAACATCGCGGCCTATCGGCAGCGACTCAAAGAGCTCGAAAATGATCGTGCTGCTGGCCTGGTCGACGCGGACACTCTGGCCGGACTGAAAGAGGAGCTGGCCGAACGCTTGCTGCTGGACGCAGACAGCGCCGCCGGAGCGCAAAACGCCACTGTCAGCAGAAGCCTGGCTCTGGCCGTGGTGCTGATTGTTTTTGTGCCACTGCTCGGGCTGGCAGGCTATATCAACAGCGGCAGCTGGGCGACACAGCAGAAGATTGCCAGCGCACCGCTTCAGAAGGAATCAGTGCCGGATCACGCTCAAGATCAACCCGACGTCGAAGCCATGGTCGCGGCGCTTGCGCAGCGTCTGCAGCAAAGCCCGGATGACATCGAAGGCTGGGTCATGCTCGGGCGTTCCTACTTTGTCATGCAGCGATATGGCGAGTCGGCACAGGCCTACGCCAAGGCCAATGCGCTGACGCATGCTTCTGAACCCTCGCTATTGGTCAGCGAAGGAGAGTCTCTGGCGCTGGCGAATGAGCAAAACCTGTTGGGCCGACCGGCTCAGTTGTTTGATCAGGCACTCGCACTCGATGGCCAATCTGTGCGGGCGCTTTGGTACGGCGGTCTTGCGGCGGAACAGGCAGGGAATCAGGCCAGAGCGCAAGAATTATGGAAAAAGCTGAGTGCCCAGGAGATTCCCGATCCACTACGGGAGGCGCTCACAGGGCGTTTGGCCGAAGCGCGAGTTGCGCCGGTCGCTGAAGTTGATCGCGCCGCTGCGTCAGCAGACGAGTTTGCGCTGAACCTGCGGATCACGATCTCGAAACAGTTGCAGGACCAGCTTCCCGCCGACACCACTTTGTTCGTATTTGCCAAGGCCAGCAAGGGGCCGCCCATGCCCTTGGCGGTGTATCGCGGCAAGGTTTCCGAGCTGCCACTGGCCGTTCGCCTCGACGACAGCATGGCGATGTTACCCACCCACAAGCTTTCGCAGTTTGATGCCTGGACATTGACCGCGCGGGTCAGCCGATCCGGTCAGCCGCAGGCGCAATCAGGCGACCTGGAGGGCAGCATGACCGTGGCGCGTGGGGATCTGGGCACTTCGGCGCTTCACCTGGAAGTTGATCAGGTCGTACCTTGAACGCATCCATTTTGACCAGTTGGCAAATCGATGAGTCTGACTCTTAACACCATGCCCGCCCCGGGTGGCCTTTATTCCAAGGCGCTGGGGACCGTCGGGCGCAAACCCGGCGCGGCGATTTCGATCCCGAAGGCGGAAGTGGCCGTCGCCTGCGTGCGCGCAGATGGCAGAAAGCTCGCGGCTTATCGAAAAATCTGTGGCTTTGAGAATACATCCGAACTGCCGATTACCTACCCACAGGTCATGGCCGGGCCCTTGCACATGTGGATGATGCTAAGGCCTGAGTTTCCTTTGCCGCTGATGGGGCTGGTGCATCTGCGCAATGAATTCGAGGTCAAGGCGCCGATGGCAGAGGGTGCCAGCTACCGGGTGCGCGTCTCGGTTGGCGGCGGGCGCCAGACGCATCTGGGTTTTGAAGCCGATCTTGTCACCCAGTTTGAGGACGAAGAGGGCAAGCTGCTTTACCACGCACTGATGACCGTGCTGTACCGCATGAAAAAGAAAGACGGCAGTCCCAGGAAGCCGAAGCCGCCCACACCTGCGGCTGCGCTCGCTCAGTACTGCAGCTTTGAAGCGCCCGCAGATATCGGAAGGCGCTATGCATCAATATCCGGTGACTACAATCCAATTCATATGTCTGGACTGACCGCCAAGGCCTTCGGATTTCCGCGCGCCATCGCGCACGGCATGTGGAGTCTGGCACGCAGCGCAGCCCTTCTGGAACAGGCCAATGGCATGGCAGCGCATCGTCTGAACGTGCAATTCCGCCAGCCCCTGTTATTGCCGGGCAAAGTGGCGGTCAAATACACCAACACTGGCGGCGGGGCTGAATTTCAGTTGCTGTCCAGAACCTCTGACAAGATTCATTTCAGCGGCAGCATCATCTAGGGCTACATCCATCCGGCAGCCGCCTGAAGGCGACGGCACCTGCCTTGCGCGCTATGCTTCGGGTCTGAATTCAGACACGGAGCAATTTTCATGCGTTATTTTCTGACATTCTTTTTTTCTTCCGTGCTGGCCGCCGCTGCCTGCGCTCAGGGGGATATGTCAAAGGTAGAGATCAAGAGCGAAGCTGTCAGTGGCGGAGTTCATATGCTCACAGGCAGTGGCGGCAATATCGCTGTCTCCACAGGTCCAGACGGCGTGATCATGATTGACGATCAATTTGCACCGCTGAGCGACAAGATCCGTGCAGCGGTCGCAAAGATCAGTCAGGAACCGATCCGATTTCTCATCAATACCCACTGGCATTTTGATCACACCGGCGGCAATGAAAATTTCGGAAAAACCGGCAGCCTGATCGTGGCCCATCACAATGTGCGCAAGCGCATGAGCACCGATCAGTTCATCGAGTTCTTCAAAAAGGAAGTGCCGAGTGCGCCTGAAGAAGCCCTGCCCGTCATTAGCTACTCTGAGCAGGTCAGCTTTCACCTCAACGGTGATGAAATTCGCTTAATCCATGTGGCCCATGCCCACACCGATGGCGACACTCTGATTCACTTTGCCAAAAGCAATGTGATTCATATGGGAGACACTTTCTTTAATGGCCTGTACCCATTCATTGATCGTGGTAGCGGTGGTTCGATTCAGGGCATGATTGCTGCGGCCGAATTTGCACTGTCGATTGCCGACGACAAGACCCGCATCATTCCGGGTCACGGCCCACTGACAGACAAGAAGGGGTTGCAGGCTTATCGCGACATGCTGGTTTCCATTCGCGACAAGACTGCGGTGCTGATCAAGCAGGGCAAGTCACTGGAGGAAGTTGTGTCGGCGGCCCCCAGCGCTGAATACGACGCGGCTCTGGGTGGTTCGATGATCAATCCAGCGCAGCTGATCGGCTTTGTCTACAGCAGCCTGAAGACGCCGCCGGTATCTGTCGGTGTCTATAGCGGTCACTAATCTGCAATAAAAAAGCGGGTTGGCAAACCTCGCCAACCCGCTGTCACACCACCAACTGGTTTTGATCTATCCGACTCGAGATTGCGGACGGATGATCCCGAATGCAGAGGCCGTCTGCCAGAAAAGACTAGAGGCCCAGGCCTGTACGGCTATTGATCGCGCTGGCGGCAACATTTGCGCCCAACTCCACGCCGCGTTGTACGCCGTAGGCAGGTGGAATTTGTGCGTTCAGAGGTGCTGGGGCAACGGCGCGCAGCTGATCAAGCGGTAGGGTGTCAATGACGGGGTTCAGTGCTTCCATCGGAGGATTGCTCAAGGTGGGCATTCCATTGCTGCCTGGCAGGCCCGGTAGGCTTGGCAGTACTGCCAGCGGAGCGACGTTGGGTACTGGCGGCAAGCTGCCAACGGTCGGGACTCCGGAGAGTCCGGGCAGTGCTCCCAGATTGGTCAAGGAAGGCACTGAGGGCAGGTCACCGGGCAGGCCTGGCAAAGGAGCCATCGTTGGCAGAGTGAGCAAGTCACCTACGGATGTTAATGCCACAAGGCTGGGCACGCTGGCTGTGGTGATCAATGAAAGGACCCCCGGAGCGGCTGAAGCGCCGGGCAGAGCGCTTATATTTGAAACATCGGGCAAGGTCCCGAGATTCGGCACTGAAGGCAGGCTCGGCAGGGAAGGCACTGAGGGCACGACCACAGGCAGGGATGGCAGGGCAGGTAGGGATTGCGCGGAAGCAGCGCTGGCGAACAGGCCAATGACAGCGGCGGAAAGTAGCTTGCGGGTCATGTGATGCTCCTTGAAGTTGTGAAAGGATGGCGAGGCAGACTGTTTTGACAAAATTGGCGTCCTGACCGGATGGATCCCGTGTTCCGCCATTAGGTGATCAACGCCGTCTAGCGCAGAAAGGTTCCATTCAGTTTTGAGCTCGCTGTTTCACCCTCGTGTTGACTTTCGTCTGTGAACCGTCCTTGCATGGAATATCCAGAAAGCCTTAAAACGCATAAAAACCAGGGATAAAGATGAATTGCGGCGATTCCCTGAGGCGGGTGTTGTCGGCCACGGGGGTCGCCTGCATCGCCACCGCTTGTCGCCGACAGACGGCGACATCCGGTTTTGGAAGCGCCAGGAAACGCAAACCAGGGCTTGCTGCCGCACATAAATCACCCGGGATCCTGAGCTCTTCAGGAGCGGGTGATCTTTGGTGATCTGTGTTGGGGGAGGTAGCCGATGGCTAGCGGTCTTCGGTCTGAAAGCGGGCTGTTGGGGTGTTGTAGCCGAGCGCAGGTCTCGCGGACGTTTATCAAAACCAAGAAAAACGCCCGAGCCTTTCGACCCGAGCGTTTGATCCATCGCAGCGTCAAACTTTGTCTGAGGCCCTTCGCGCTATTTCTTCCCTTTGCGGCTGATGGTAACCGTCACTTCGCGCGGTCCCGAGGAACATGCCGCGCTGTCGCCTATGCTGACACGGATCTTGTACACGCCATTGGGCAGATCATTGGCGTCGAAGTTGTAGACGTACTGCTGATCGTCAACCGAGTAACGCATGATGTTGCCCGAATCCGCCGAGGAGACTGAAGTCGCAGGCTCTACCACTTCGCCGACACCACTGAGGCTGGTTCTGACCAACCAGACCAGTGGCGCTGCATCGCTCACCGGGTTGCCGAGGGCGTCCGTCAATTTGATCTTGATGGGAATCACGCGGCCGCCAAAGATGCTGGTGCCGTCGGCATTGAGCGGCGGACGGAATCCGCCAAAGTTGTAGCTCACACCTAGGATATTGCTGTCGTTGGAGCCGTTGTAGGTGGCGTCTCCGGCGTATTCGGCGTAGAGATTGTGATCGCCGACGCTCAGGCCACTGACGTCGTAGGCCAGGCTCGCCTGTCCGTCGGCACCCGTATAGGCGCTGCCTACGGAAGCCACGGTTGGCGTGCCGCTGCCGTCGAGTTCAGGATTCACATAAAAATCGATCGATCCGTTCTCCACTGGTGACCCGCCGTTGGTTTCGCTCAAAGTCGCGGTCAACGCGGCGTTCGTCGGATCGCGGTAAACCACGCACTGCTGGTCGACATTCAGCTGCGTATCCAGCTTCGCGACTACCACGGGCTCGATGACCGTAAAGTTGATGTACTCGCTGGTCGCTTCCAGGCGAGTCGTGGCAGGCGATTGAACAGCATCGGCCGAAAGAACCCTGATCTGATAGGAGCCTGGCGTTGCTGGCGCGGCGAAGTTGATGGCGGTCGAGCAGGTGCTCGCCGCGCTCGATACCGAGCAGGATCCAATGGGACTCACAGTGACGGGGGAGCCCACGGTCGTTGAGGAGGTGAAATTGACGGTGCGCGAATAAGCAGTGTTGGCAACGCCGGGGCCACTTTTATTTTGGATCGACCACCCGACCGTCACGCTGACTGCCGAACCGGGGTAAACCGAGTTCACCCCAACGTCGTTAGTCACAGAGGTACTGCCGTCGGCGCCGGTCGAAAAGCTGTTGCTCACGTTGATGGCACTGCCATCAGAGGTGGCGGTCGCGCTGCTTGGATAAATGACGTCTTTAGCGGCCAGTGCCTGAGCGCAGAGCGCCAGCGCAGCCACCGCGACGCTGCCGCGAGCCCAACTGGAAAACCTTTTTTGCGTATTCATTGTGGTACCCACCTCAGAAATCGATGAAGTAAGACGAGTGTGGGGACATTGGCATTGGCCCCTGATAGCAAGCCCCCGAGGCGCGCATCATGCGTATGGTGATGAACGAGCAACAGGTAGAGGTGTCACCCTCAGGACGTGACAAAAGTCATGTACGCAGGTGAAACAGCCGCAAAAGCAAGGATTTGGTGCTATTTCTGCAGGCGATCGGATGCCATGACGAAAAGCTGCAGGCGATTAACGGTGCCTGTCTTGGAATAAATGGTGGACAGCGCATTACGCAGCGTGTTTTCCGAGATCGACAGACGCTGCGCGACCGCCTTGTTGGGCGCTCCGCTCATGTCGACGACGGCCGCGACGATCACGCGCTCACGCGCAGTCAGGCTGGCGAACGGATCAGGTAATTTGTCGGTCTCGCGTCGCCGCATGCGCTCGAATACTTTTCCGGTCCGGCTGCGATCCATCCACAATTCACCGGCGTGGATACGATCGATCGCGAGCAGGATTTTTTCCGGTGCTTCGGTCTTGCTCAGCACCCCGCGGGCGCCGCTCAGAACAGCGGCCTCCAGCGCCTGTTCATCTCTGAGTCCAGTCAGAATCAGAAAGCGGATCGGATAGTCCGCCAGTTCGCCGATGAGCTGGGCCCCCGCCTGTCCACCCAAGTCGAGGTCGAGCAGGACGACGTCGGGGACCGCGTGTTTGAGCAGGCTGCGTGCTGCCTCCAGATTGTGCGCAGAGCCGACGCTGCTCATGCGCGGTGACTCTGAGGCGATCAGGCGCTCGAGTCCCCAGGTAATGCTCGGATGATCATCGACAAAGGCGACCCGTATCGTCATGACCCAGCTTACAGCGGAATACGAACACGCAGCACCGTGTCACCCTGCGATTCATGCTCCAGATGCCAGTCGCCGCCAAGCTCGCTGGCGCGGGTGCTGATCGATTTGGGCGTAAAAGAGACGGGTTCGGCGCCCGCCCGTGGATTACGGATGAGCAGCAGCAGAGACTCGTCGTCGCCGCTCAGAGTAATTCGGGCCGCCGCCGCTGTGGTGTGCCGGCGAACATTGCTCAAGGCCTCCTTGACCATGGCGAGCACCTCACCCGCGAGGCGATCGCTGATGCTCAAATTGACATCGCGATCGATCTGCACGTCCATTCCAAACTGCTCGCGGTATTGATCCACCAGACGCAGCAGCGCCTGACTCATGGCCTCGTCGCCTGATCGATCCACACGCTGCGCATCGAGAATGCCGCGCAGTTCGCTGACGCCCTGCTCGGCAAGCTTCTGCAGTCCACGCAATTCTTCTGCGATATGTGCTGGGCAGTCCGCGCGACGCATGGCCGCACTCAAACCCAGTTGCACGCCCAGATACGGCTGTATGGCCAGATCGTGCAGATCGTGGGCCAGGCGCAGGCGCTCACGCTGTGCAGCGACAGAGGCGAGACGCTCCTGCAAGTCGATGCGTTCGACAATCGACATGAGCTGCGCTGCAGCGTGAGCGATAAAGGCCAGTTCGCTGTCATCGATATGACTCATCTGCGCGTCCAGAAAATACAGTCGCCCCGAATTTTGTCCCTGTCGGGGTAGTGCAACGCTGAGCAAGGCATCGCTGCCCAGCACATCGCTCAGCACAAGACATTTCTCCTGAAGATCGGCGCCGTGCTTTTGCGGCGCCAGGACCCGCCCGGCGCTGTAGATGACGGCGACATCATTGGCCAGCGACAGCAGAACAGAAGCGGCCTGCTCCGGCAATCGTTCGATGATCTCCTGATCCTCATCCTGATGTTGACCCAAGCTCTGCCCGGACCGCGCGCAAAGTGCGAAGTCTTCGTGGTCTCGCCGCAGGATGATCAGACATTCCTTCACCTTGTAGGCTTCTCGCAGGCGTCGCGCGGCATGCAGCAGGGTGCGATCCGCACCGAAGCGCGGATTGCCTACGGCATGAATGCTGGCCAGCAAGGCCAGTTGTTGCAGCGAGCGATGTTGATTGCCACCTTCGCGAGCCAGGATGTAGCCGATGATGAGCAGGGTCAGCGGACGAATCATGGCGCGATTGAATTCAAACAGAACGCCGCCGGGCGAAGTGGGTAATCCAACCAGCAGCAGACCGAGGGTGGCGATGCAGCTCATGCGCCAGCCCGCGTCGAATCCGTCGCGAAAGGACCGGGAAATGATGGGTAGCAGGAGCATGAAAAACAGCACGCTGCTGGTACCGCCGGTGACCGAGGTCAGGGTCAGAATCCATGCCAGATCCAGCCAGTCAATCCGCGGCGAACTGGGAATGCCCTTCAATTCGCGCAGAAGCAGGATAGCGGCGAAAATCAGATAGGTGACCAGCACCGGATTCATCGCCTGCGGCATCGCCGCGTAGTCGGGCGGGTCCAGGTAAAGGACCAGTAGGCCGATGAGCGCCATGAGAACGCGTCCCAGGACCTCCGGGCGAGGTGGGCTCAGCGGGGCGCGCTGCACGACCGAAAGTAATTCTTTGAATAGCGGCATGAGGCCAGACCCAGTTGGCGAGCAAACGTTTCAATGAGCTGAGTGGAGTGCTCGCGATAGCAGTGTCCGGGACAGGGATCCGGCACAGTGCGTGACAATATATCCGTGGCACTGCGAATCCTAGTCTGTGCCAGACTGTATTTCGCCCCAGTCAGGGAAGATCCATTCAGAGGATCCCTTCGAAGGGGCGAAAATCAGTGTGTTTCAAAAGCTTCCTTCAAAGAACAACGCCTTGGCCGCCTTAGCGCAGGT
>JBFJJV010000119.1:0-9334 GCA_041635265.1 Panacagrimonas sp. | reverse complement strand
TGAGCGTATCGCCAACGATTTATTTGAGCCGCACTATCAGAAATCCGACCGCGAGGAGCCTCAATTCGTCGATGGCAAAGCCAAGCTGATTCCAGAGATTGCGACGGCACTCAAGGCGGTGGCGGAATCTGGCCTGATGGCTGCCGGCCATGACTATGATCGGGGCGGAATGCAGCTGCCGTCGATTATTGAACGAACGGGCATGGCGTACCTGCAGGCTGCCAATGTCGGGACCGCGGGATACCCCTTTCTAAGTATTGCCAACGCGAATCTGTTGGTCGCATTGGCCAGTGAAGCACAGATTCAACGCTTCGCCGAACCGACCCTGAAAGGGGAGTTCTTCGGCACCATGTGCTTGTCCGAGCCGCAGGCGGGATCATCCTTGTCGGATATCAGCACGCGCGCGGAATTCGAATGTGAATCGGAGTTGGGGCCGCAGTACCGACTGAGCGGCAGCAAGATGTGGATCTCCGGCGGCGAGCAAGAGATAACTCGCAATATCGTGCATCTGGTCCTGGCCCGAATAGCAGACAAGCATGGCCATTCAATCCCGGGCGTCAAAGGCCTGTCCCTGTTCATTGTTCCCAAATTTCTGGTGAATGCCGACAGTAGTAATGGTGAGCGCAATGATGTTGTGCTGGCGGGACTGAATCACAAGATGGGCTACCGCGGCACCACCAACTGTCTATTGAATTTTGGCGAGGGTCGGGAGCACCAGCCGGGTGGCCGAGGTGGCGCCATCGGATATCGTATCGGTGAGGCCAGCAAGGGCATGGCCTATATGTTCCACATGATGAATGAGGCGCGAATCGGTGTCGGGCTGGGCGCTACGGCGCTGGGCTATACCGCATATTTGCATTCACTGAAATACGCGCGGGAGCGCCCACAAGGGCGCAGCGACAAAGATCCTGCATCGCCACAGAAACCTATTTCCGAGCATGCGGATGTCAAACGCATGCTGCTGGCACAGAAAGTCTACGCGGAAGGATCAATGGCGCTGAATATGTATTGTTCGCTGCTCATCGATCAGATGACGGCGACCGACGATGTCGATGTCAAAAAAGATTTGCATCTGTTATTGGAAATCCTGACCCCGGTCGCCAAAAGCTGGCCGTCGCAGTGGTGCGTCGTCGGCAATGACCTTGCCATTCAGATTCATGGGGGTTACGGCTACACGCGTGAATTCAAAGTCGAGCAGTTTTATCGTGACAATCGCCTGAATCCAATTCACGAGGGCACACACGGCATTCAGGCTTTGGATCTGCTGGGGCGAAAGGTCGTCATGCAGAACGGTGCGGCCTTGAAGCTCCTTGTACAGCGAATTCAGCAGACGATTTCTGCCGCCGCCGGGAGTGGCAGTGCGGATTTACAGATGCAGTCCGAGATGCTCGCCCTCAGGGTGCAGCGTCTGCGCCAGGTCACCGAAACGCTACTTGGCTGTCCACAAATTTCCGTTCGATTGGCCAATGCCAGTGCCTATCTCGAGGCCTTTGGCCATATCGTGCTGGCTTGGATCTGGTTGGACAAGACGCTTGCATGCGGTGATACGGCGGCCGATTTTTTTGATGCGAAACGCAACGCCAGCAAGTTTTTCTTTATCTATGAGCTGCCTCGTGTCGATGCACAGCTCTCATTGCTGGAACAACTCGACCGAATCACATTGGAAACCGGAGATCGCTGGCTATGAGTGCACAAACGCAGGGTTCACCGTTCGATCTGAGTGGGCGAACGGCATTGATCACCGGTGGTTCTCGCAACCTCGGCCTGCAAATGGCCAAGGCCCTGGGTGCTCAGGGTGCTCGCGTCATTATTTCAGCGCGCAAGACGCAGGAACTGGAAGCGGCCGCCGCGGAGCTAAGCGATATGGGAATCGAAGCCAGTTGGATTGCTGCGGACTGCTCCAAGGAGGAGGAGATTACTGAGCTGGCAGAGCAGGCGCTGAAATTATCGGGACGCGTCGATATTCTGGTCAACAACGCGGGGAATTCCTGGGGGGCACCGGCAGAAGATTATCCGATCGAGGCCTGGGACCGAGTATTCAACCTCAATATGCGCGGGCAGTTTCTCCTCACGCAAAAAATCGCAAAGCAGGCCATGATTCCGTCGCGCTACGGCCGCATCGTCAATATCGCTTCAATCGGCGGGCTGCAGGGCACCATGCCCGACGTCATGCAGGCCATCGCCTATACCAGTAGCAAGGGCGCGCTGATCAATTTCACGCGTGCGCTGGCGGCGGAGTGGGGGCATTACGGAATAACCGTTAACGCATTGGCCCCGGGCTTCTTCCCTTCCAAGATGAGTCAGGGGCTGATCGACGCCGTCGGTGCCGAGCGGTTGACGGCGAGCGTGCCGATGGGCCGCCTAGGTGGTGACGAAGATCTGGTCGGTCCTGTCCTGCTGTTTGCGTCAGAAGCCGGGCGCTACGTCACGGGACAGATCTTGGCCGTCGACGGCGGTGCCAGCATCGTCTAAATTCCGCTGCATGCTGAGTCGCCGCGTCCCCAAATGAAGCAATGCCGCTGAAAACGCCAGCTTGTATGAAAAATCAGCAGATTGTCGGCATCAGCTAGCTGAAGCCGTGTGGCGGCGACACTCTGATTCCCGCCCTCATCATCTATTGGCGATCGCAACTTCTTGGTGTGTGCAGGCAGTGGAAATGTGAATCTCAGCAGGACCGCTAATAGGTGCCTAGCCGGAACAGGGAGCGCGCATGAATAGCTTGTCTCCGGGTTTGAGCCGCAGCACAGGAATTTTCCCCGCGCTCCCCCAAAAGGAAGATTTTTCGCTATTGTTGACAGCATGCATCAAGGGCTTTCTAACCGGCGCTGCTCACCGCTGATCTCAGTGTTCGTGCTTGGCGTCGCTGTGACAGCGAGTTTCGCTCAGACGGCGCGTCCGGTGGTTCCATCGCAGGCTCCGGTGATGGCGCCGGTACCGCCCCAGCAAGTACCGCCGGCCGAGGATGCCGATCTGGAGACCTTGGCCCGTTACTATTTTTCGACGGAGCGAAGCAGTCATCCAGATGACGCCGTAATGGAGCGGCTGGCCTACTATTACTTTGTGACGCATCCGCACCGAGAGGTGCCACCACGCTTGCTCGCTGCCCTGTACCGGCATTATGGGACAGAAGATCGGGCGCAGTTGCGTATCGCCGTCCTGCGCCGACACAGGCTGCGTCAGCGTGGCATCCCGCCGACGGACTCGGCTGGAATTGGCACTCCTGACGCGGTCATGGGGCCCGGTCCTGATCCTGTAGCCGTCGAGGATTTTCCAGTCACCGCGGGTCCGCCGCCCGAGGTGGTGTCCGCAACTCCGCCCCCGCCGGCCCCTGCAGCGCAGCCGGATCTTCCTGTGCTGCCGACTGCAGCACCGGCCGAAGCGCAGCCGGTGGCCGTGAGTCAGCTCAGCGGCGAAGTGCTGCGGCGCGATGAGCCGCTACTGCTTATGGCCGCTGCCTCATTCACGCAATCCGCCGAAGCATTAAAAGCCGTGCTGGGCGAGCGCTTTTCGCAAATCGATCCCGATGCGCAAGCGGGTGCAGCCGTCAGTACCGAGCTGGCCTCCGATCGTTGGGGCGAGTTTGCAGAGATCGGTGCCGAGATCGTCAATTGTCCGCATTTCATGAGCTGCGACTCGCTGGGCACGCGCGTGGCATTCAATCGAAACCAGATGTTGTGGAGCTGGAAGCTCTCCCTGAATCCGGATGTAAGCAATACGAGCAAATCGGAATTCGTGTCTATTCGGTTTCGCGGCTATGCCAGCGCTGCTGACACGGAAGGCACTGAGATTCAGTCCATTCCGGTGGTCAAGCTCAAGTTCGCCGTGACTTGTGCCCCCGGTTGTATCGCCAGGTTCGCCGAGGAACTGGGAGCCAACCTGAAAACGACAACCGGCCTGCTCGATCAGATCAAGACGTTTCTTGGCAGCCTGACCGCAGTGCTGGCCACCCTGGGCGGCCTGCTTGCGCTGGTCGGCGGCTGGATTGCGAAGCGCCGCCACAAGAGCAAGACCCAAACAGGACTTGCGGCCCAGTAGCGGCGGCTATTCGATCAAGCCCGCATTGAATTCAGGCGCATCCCAGTAAGTAAGTTGGACCTGCTTCTATCTTCTATGCCTCCAATTCGATCATCAACTCGTGCGCGTCCACGGGAATTCCAGCTTTGACGTGAATCGCCTTGATGGTGGCGTCACGCGGTGCGGCGATGACGGTTTCCATCTTCATTGCCTCAAGGACCACCAAGGCTTCACCTTTCTTAACGCTTGCGCCCTCGGCCAGCGCTACGCGCACGACCATGCCCGGCATCGGCGCGCCGATCTGATTGGGATTCTTGTCGTCTGCCCTGGGTCGTTTGGCCACGGCCGTCGCGCCTTCTCTGGGCACTCGAATCTGACGAGATTGCCCATTGAGTTCAAAGAAAAGTCGGACCACACCCTCGTCTTCGAGTTCGGTGCTGCCCTGCAAGCGGATGACCAGGGTCTTGCCCTTGTCGATATTGACGCTGATCTCCTCGCGCTCCCGCATGCCGTAGAAGAATGTGGGGGTGGGTAGCTCGGACAGGTCGCCATACATTGAGCGCGCTTTGGCAAACTCGGTGTAGACCTTGGGGTAGAGCAGATAAGAGGATAAATCCCGGTCGCTCAGCGCATGGCCTACTGCTTCTTCGGCTTCCTTGCGCGCGGCCTCAAGATCGACCGCTGGCAGTGTTGCGCCTGGACGGTCTTTCAAGGGTTCTGCACCGTTGAGAACTTTCCTTTGCAAGGCCAGCGGCCAGCCACCGGCTGGAAAGCCCAGCTCACCGCGAAAGAGCTGAACCACCGACTGCGGGAAGTCAATTTGCGTATCCGGGTCGATGACGTCTTCCGCGCTCAGATTCTTGCTGACCATGAACAAGGCCATATCTCCCACCACTTTCGAGGTGGGCGTGACTTTGACGATATCGCCAAACAGTTTATTGACGTCGGCATAGGCTTTTGACACTTGTGCCCATTTGGATTCCAGGCCGAGCGCACGCGCCTGTTCGCGCAGATTGGTGTATTGCCCACCAGGCATTTCATGGTTGTAGACGTCGCCAGTGCCGGAGCGGATATCCGCTTCGAAGGGCGCGTAATAGCGTCGGACGCCCTCCCAGTAATCGGAAAGCTCGCGCAGCGCACCGAGATCAATCTGCGGGTCCCGCTCAGTGCCTGCGAGGGCTGCTGCAATGGAGCCCAGATTGGGTTGCGAGGTCAGGCCTGACATGGAGTCCAGTGCGCCATCCACGGCGTCACAACCGGCTTCCACAGCAGCCAGCACGCTGGCAGCCGCAATGCCACTGGTGTCATGCGTGTGGAAATGTAGCGGAATTCCGACCTCATTCTTCAGCGCCTTGACCAGTTCACGCGCCGCGCGCGGACGGCAGACACCGGCCATGTCCTTGATGCCCAGAATGTGGGCGCCCGCTTTCTCAAGGTCCTTGGCCATCTTCACGTAGTAGGCCAGATTGTATTTGGGGCGGCTTTGATCAAACAGGTCCGAGGTGTAGCAGATCGTGCCCTCGCAAACACCGTCGGCGTCGATGACCGCGTCCATCGCAACGCGCATGTTCTCCACCCAGTTCAGTGAGTCGAACACCCGGAAAATATCCACGCCTGCTTGCGCCGCCTGTTTGACAAAGTGCTGCACCACGTTATCGGCGTAATTGGTGTAGCCCACTGCGTTGGCTGAACGCAGCAGCATCTGTAAAGGAATATTCGGAATGGCCTCGCGCAGCATCGCCAGCCGATCAAAGGGGTCTTCCTTCAGAAAGCGCATCGCGACATCAAAAGTGGCGCCGCCCCAGCACTCTACCGAGAACAATTCGGGTGCCAACTGTGCATAGAACGGCGCAATGATCTGCATGTCCTTGCTGCGCATGCGCGTGGCAAACAGAGACTGATGCGCGTCGCGCATGGTGGTATCAGTAAGGCGAACGCGCTTCTGCTCGAGCAGCCACTGGCTAAAGCCTTTAGGCCCACGGTCCTGCAGGATCTGCCGCGTGCCACTGGGCGGGGCCTGGTTGATGCTCACAGACGGTTTGATTGGCGGATCGAAATGCCCTTCAGGCGCTTTGCGCCCCTTCATCTCGGGGTTGCCGTTGACGACCACCTCGCCGATGAATTTCAACAGTTTTGTCGCCCGATCTTTGCGCGGAGTGAAGTCGAACAGTTCAGGAGTGGTGTCGATGAATTTGGTAGTGCATTCGCCGCTGCGGAACAAGGGGTGACGGATGACGTTATCGACGAACATCAGATTGGTCGCCAGACCGCGGATTCGAAATTCGGTCAGAGCGCGATGCATGCGCGCAATCGCCTCGTCGGAGTCATGTGCCCAGGCGGTGACTTTGACCAGCAGTGAGTCGTAGTAGGGGGTGATGACGGCGCCGGCATAGGAGGTGCCGCCATCAAGACGCACGCCAAAGCCCGCAGGGCTGCGATAGGCGATCAGACGGCCGTAGTCCGGGGTAAAACCATTCTCCGGATCTTCGGTTGTGACCCGGCACTGCAAGGCATGGCCATCGAGGCTGACGTCTTCCTGCGCGGGCAGATGAGACCCGGGGTCGCCAATCCGCCCCCCCTGAGAAACTCGAATCTGGGATTTGACGATATCTACCCCGGTCACTTCTTCAGTCACCGTGTGTTCGACCTGTATCCGTGGATTGACCTCAATGAAGTAGAACTTGCCGGTATCTGCGTCCATCAAAAATTCGACGGTCCCGGCGTGCGAATAATTCACGCTTTTGCACAAGCGGACCGCCGCAGCACACAGCTCTGTTCGCTGATCGGCGCTCAGATAGGGCGCAGGTGCGCGTTCCACCACTTTCTGGTTGCGGCGCTGAACAGAGCAGTCGCGCTCGAACAGGTGGATCACATTGCCGTGCGAGTCGCCGAGAATCTGAACTTCGACATGGCGCGCTCGCTGTACCAGCTTCTCCAGATAGCCTTCGTCGTTGCCAAAGGCAGCCAAGGATTCCCGTCTTGCCGACTCGAGGGCTCCGGGCAGTTCGTCTTCAGAGCTTATGGCGCGCATACCGCGACCTCCGCCGCCCCAACTGGCCTTGAGCATGACCGGGTAGCCGACTTCGCGGGCCAGTTTCTTGACCTCTTCAACGTCGCGCGGCAGCGTGCCGCTGGCCGGCAGGATGGGCACGTTCGCCGCAATCGCTGCTGCGCGTGCTGCTACCTTGTCTCCCAGCGCTCGCAATACCTCGGGTGCTGGCCCAACGAAGTTGATGCCCGCAGCGGCGCAAGCTTCCGCGAAGTCGGGATTTTCCGATAGAAAGCCGTAGCCGGGGTGAATGGCGTCGACTTCGGCCTCTGTGGCGATGCGGATGATGTCCTGAATGTCGAGGTAGGCCGCGATCGGCTTTGCCCCTTCGCCGACGAGATAGCTTTCGTCGGCCTTGAATCTGTGCAAGGCAAAGCGGTCTTCGTGCGCGTAGATGGCGACGGTTCTGATGCCCATTTCGGCGGCGGCACGCATGACGCGAATGGATATTTCGCCGCGATTGGCAACCAGCAACTTTTTGATCTGCATAATATTTTCGGATATTTACGTGAAGCCAGCCATGAATTTGCGCGGGCCGTGTGTTCTAGCCCGCATCATTTATACCGGCCTTGGGCGGCTGAAGGTAAGTCCTCGTATTTTCCCACACTAATCACTAGCTGAAGGGATCGGTGATTCATCTCCGGCCATCATCTGCAAGCCGTCGAGCACCATATTGGGCCGATGTTCCCAGTTGGCCCCGAGCCCTTCGAGTAACTTGGCAGCATCACCGCCCCCGATGAAGCAGCGCGCGCCGGGGTGGCGAGACGAGATCAATTCCAGTGCGCCCAGACAGGAAAGCAGCGCGCCCTGACGGACACAAGCTTCCGTATCGAGTCCCAGTAAGTGGTGGGTCCGGGGCTGAGAATCACGCACTGGAAAGCGCGTCGCGCCGAGCACGGCAGATGCGGAAGTGCTCAGCCCGGCGGCAATCACACCGCCCTGATGTCGACCATCTTCGGCGATCACATCAATGGTCAATGCCGTGCCTGCGTCGGCGACCACGCACAGGTCTTTGACCTGCTCGTAGCAGGCGATCATTGCCAGCCAGCGATCCACACCCAGTCGCGCACTTTCGGTGTAGCCATTGATCAGATCACGAAACTGCGCCCCTGTTCGAGCAAATGTTGGCGTCCGCTGCCAGCGTGCAAGGCAGGACTTGCTCATGGCCATTTCCTTGGCCAGGCCGGCAACACTCGAAATCCATATGGAATCGGGTTCATCAACCTCCAGCGCCAACAGAGCGTTTTCAGGGCTGCCCTGGTGCGCCATCAGGCCCTCGGATTGACCTCCTGCCTGATGGCTCTGCCGCCATTTCAGCCGCGAGTTTCCGACATCAATCAGCAGCATCAGGCCACCCTCAGAGACACTTCGCCAGCATGCACCCTTTTCAGACGCTCGCGGGTCTCGATGAGGAAAGCGCCATCATCATCAATCCCGCGGCCAATGCCGGAGAGAGAAGGATCGTCCGGTACTCGAACCGCTTGGTCACGCAGTGCATCAAGTGTGGACCAATCATCGCGATAGGGCTGGAAACCGGTCTCGCTATAGTTGAGAAGACAGTCGTATAACTGCGCAATCAAAGCACTGGCGATCTCGTTTCTCGAGAGTTCAGCCCGGCCCTGTGTGCGCATTTCCGCGTTCACGGTTGTCCAAGCCTGATCAATCTCGGCTGCCTGCGATGCCTGCATGGAAACATTCAGTCCGATGCCGACGACAAGCCGACAGACGCCGCCCGATTCTCCGCGTTGCTCGATCAGGATGCCGCCCAGCTTCTTCTGATCCAGCCAGATGTCGTTTGGCCATTTGAGTCGGATTCCCTCCAGGCCCAGGGTCCGCAGGCAGCGCGCACAGACGACGCCGACTGCCAGCGACAGCGAAGAAAGCTGTGCGGGCCACAAAGGGTAGGTCCAGGACATGGACAAATAAATATTCGCAGCAAAAGGGGATTGCCATTGACGACCGCGCCGCCCCTTGCCGCCACTCTGGTGCTCTGCCAGAAGTGCGCAGGGATCATCGACCGCATCGGCTTCTATCAAGACGCGATTTGTCGAATCAATCAATGGTTCGACAGAAACGCGCAGCCCGGCAGGCGCGCCGCTCGCGATGAGCGAGGCATCCAGGCGTTCAACAGGTCGGCTCAGTCGATAGCCCCGACCTTTCTGTGTTTCCAGCTCCAGGCCCCAATTGCGCAAATGTGCCATACGCTTGGCCAAGCCAGCGCGGCTGATGCCGGCCTCCTCTGCGAGCGTCTCGCCAGATTGCCACGTGCCG
>JBFJJV010000118.1:0-9389 GCA_041635265.1 Panacagrimonas sp. | reverse complement strand
TTCGGTTTCGGTGAAAGGCATCAGCTCCTGAACCGCCCGTGCCCGTTCAGGGGATGCCTGCCAGCGAGCAAGGTTGGCTTCAGAGTCGAATGCGAACACGGTCTGGTAGAGATTATGGTCCACGCCCGAGTCATCGGCCGGGAATGCCTACTGCAGCGGGGGAATTCCACTACATCCCGCAGTCTCTTAAGGGCTTCGCGCAAGCCATCAGCTCGCAGCTAGAGCGAGCGGAACAATGGGCTGCGCGCCAGAGCGTTCTCACCGTCTGCCGAAGTGAGGAATTTCTCGGTGAAAATGTCGCGCTCGAACAGGCGACCCTGCATCAGGCTGCGGATGCAGGCTTCGATCATCGGTGGCGGTCCGCACAAATAGGCACGGTGACCGCGAAAGTCTTGACCGAAGTGGTCCAGGGCGGCCTCGTGAACAAAGCCGGAATATCCCGCCCAAGCGCATTCGGGGGTCGGCTCACTAAGCGCCGGCACATAGTGAAAGTTTTCGTGCTGCTCCGCGAGCAACCGGAACTCCTCGTCGTAGTACAACTCGGCACGGGTACGCGCGCCGTAAACCAAGGTGATCTGGCGCGCGTCGCCATTGTCGAGCCGGTCATGAATCATGCTGCGTGGGCTCGACAGGCCTGAGCCCCCCGCCATGAAGATCAGGGGCTGCGGATCAGACTCACGCACAAAGAAGCGACCGAGCGGGCCGGAAAACCTAAGCTCATCACCGACTTGCAACACTTCATGCAGATAGGCCGTTCCCTTGCCACCGGGAATTCTACGGACATTCAATTCAATGCGGCCGGTGTCGCTGGCATTGCTGGCCAGAGAGAATGCACGCGGTGCTGCCTCGCCGGGAATCCGGAGTTGGATGTATTGGCCCGCCTGGAACTCGATCTCATCCCCTTCAAGGTCAATATGAATCCCCTTGATGGTCGGCGACAAATCGACGATCTGGGCTACGCGGCCACGATAATCGCGCACCGGGAAGTGACGCGCGTCAGGTTCCTCATCGACTTCCGCCTCAATGCTGACATCGGACTGAACCGTGGCGCAGCAAGCCAAGGCCTTGCCCTCGTCGCGCTCGAAATCCATGAGCGCGAAAGGCGAAGCATCCCCGTGTTCGAACTCACCTGCCAGCACATCAACTTTACAGGTGGCACACAATCCGTGGCAGCAGGCGTGAGGCAACCACACGCCCGCACGCAGACAGGCATCGAGAATGGTCTGACCTTCCTCGGCCTCGACGGTCTGGCCCAGCGGGCTAATGGTGATCTGATAGCTCATCGGCCTAGGAACAGGTCCCCTGGATTCCGCTCAGGCCCGGCGTGCAGAAGCGCAACGCGGCCTTGTGCCCCAGACCGTTGTCGCTGATGCTCTTCTGCAAGTCCGGAGCGAAGGTTTGGCCAGAGCGTTTCCACACGACCTTGTCCCATTCGATCTTCTGGGCGTCCGGATGCTGCGCGTAAAGCGCGGGAATTATTTCACTGACCAGCGCGGCAAAGGGTGTGCCGGGTTCGACCGGAATACATAAGGGCGCGCAGAACATCAGATGGTCTTCCCAACCGATGTAGAGCAATTGATTGCCGTGGAAATTTTCCACTCTATCCTTCATTTCACCCGCGTAGTCGGGCCTGATTGCGACAACACTCATGACATTCTCCGTTCAGGTGGGGTTGAAGGCAGCGGGCTTGCCGGTCCACCGCTCCCAGTTCTTTCGATCATGCGAGTCGAGGTACTCACCCCCGTCATGGCCCTCCTTGAAGCCGTAGTACTGGAGTACTTCCTTTAGCGGATCGAAGCCCTCCACCGTCGGGTCGGTTCCCTCACGGAAGCAATTGCCCTGATAGATCTGGTGCACCGGCAGCCAGCTCTGGATGTATTTCTCTGGCTCGAAATCGAAGATGTCCTTGCAACCGTCCGAGCAAAAATGGAACTTGTCGCCACGATAGTCCGACTCGCGATAGCAGATCTTGCTGGGATCGTCGGGCTCTGTGAAGCCCATCGGAATCTGGCAGGTCTGGCACAACATGGGTAGTGTTAAGTTGTAGAAACGTTTGCCCTGTTTCTGCTGCTCCCGCCAATATTCAAAGCGTGGCCGATAACGCTGGTCAAAGCTGTCCGGATACTTCTCCGCCAGCCATTTCATTTCGCTCTCTTCTGGAATCCAGGTGTGAAATGCGGCAGCGTGTGTGTAGTTGTAAAAAATACTCCACACCTCGTGCGAAAGCCGATCCTTCTCCTTGGTCGCGACGTCGTGGTACTTCGGCATGCGGATGCCATAACGTTCCAGGTCCTTGAAGAGCGCGCCACCGTTCTCTTCAAAATAGGTTTCCCATGCCTCCTTCCAGCTCATGACTCGCTTGGGCAGCATGTAATCCATCATCATCGACACCAGGGACAGCAGCCGATAGCCACGCCAGAACCATTTGTCGAGCCAGCGCTGAACGATGGGAATATTGTCCGGGTCCTGTTCAAGAATGAATTTGACCACTTCCAGACCGAGTGTCATGTGCCGCGACTCGTCAGACTGCGCGGAAAATCCAAATGTCACCGTCGCCATGTCGCCATTGAACGCCGCGCCGCTCATAAATGGCATGAACAGCAGATTGGTCAGCACATACTCGAAGGAGAATGAGATCGCAGTGACGAATTCGAAGGGACCTGCCGACATGGCATCTTCGAAATAGGACTTGGGCACGCTCAGATACCAGACACGATCATGCATGTGGCCAGGATCGTGCAGTCCATTGAAGAACTTGTTGTACTGGCTGATGGTGTGCGCCTGTGTCTGGGCATGACGCAATTCGTCGACGGCCTGCATCTGGCATGCGATGCGTGCGCTGGTGCCACGGAAGTTGCGGCCCGCCATGGCAAAACCACGGTGCGCGGCGTATTCCAGCGGACTGACGCCGGTCAGGAAAAGCTTGAGTGCGTTGATGTAACGGGCATCGGTCACATTGAACTGGCCATTGTTCTGCTGAAAAGCGTCGACGATGGCGTACAGCTTTCTTTCCTTCTCCCCCTGATATTTCCAGTAAGCATCCATGGTCAGGCGAAACGGGTCCTCCCACTTGTCCCAGTCGTGAATCTTGATGCCCTCGAATTTGTCCTGCGGGAAAGCTTCGTCGGCGTCTTCGTAGCTCGGCTCCCAACCCAGCCCACGGGTCAACATGGCATAGCTTTCCTTCAGGCCCAGCTTTCTGGGCGGCTTGCGCGATGCGTCTGGCATATTCATTCGATATTCCTTTTTGACTTAGTTATTCCAGTGCAGAACGAATTCGTCGTCTGACTCGTCAATGTTTCCGGACAGCGAGATCAAGTTGACCTGCAGCTCGCGCAGATCAAATTCGCGCCCGATGCGCTCCTCAATCGAGCTTCGCTTGACCACCAGACGGTTCGGCGCATCGATTTTGACCATCGCCGGCATGCGATTGATCGTGGCCTCTGGATTGTCCGCATCAATGGCTTCGATGATGGGCCGGGTGTCATCGTTGGTCTGGAAGGCAATAAATACGGTGCTGCTCATGAGGGACTCCCTGCGATGGTGATGCCCAGCTTGGACAGACGTGCGTTCAGATCGGATCGCAGACTGGCCAGGACCTCAGGGGCGTCCTCGGCAAACAGGACGGCTGCATAGTCGCCGATGGCCGCGCTGACCTCCTCCTTCCATTTCTCGACCCATGTGGCAATCAGCTGCGCGTTATGAGCAGACTCGGCAACTGCGCCCTTGACGACCGCATCGACCCAGCGCGATGACTCGTCGAACCAGAGCGTCATAAATTCACTGACCAGACTCAGCGCGGGGCCCTCGGAGGCGGCGACATGAGCCTGGTAATGGCGGAACACCAGCGGGTGGATCAGACCGTCGAGGACCAGATTCTGGGCCACGAACAACTCGAACCAGTCACGGGTCACCATCAGTCGCTCGACGATGCGACGAATGGGCTGCCAGGTTGGCGCTTCCATCCACAAAGTGCGTCCTTGCTCCAGCGAGTCCCCCGAGTTGCCGTCCAGCGAGAGCCCGATACGGCTGATGTACTGGGCCATGCCGAGGCGATCCATGGTGTGGAACATGGCTGCCTGGGTCACTGCCGTTCCCCAGGCATACGCCGTGATATAGCAGTTGCTGGTATTGGCACCCCACTCCATATGACGCAACGGCACCAGGGCAAAGATCAATTTCTCGCGAACCGCATCTGGCAGATCGTGGAGCAGGCCACGCTTCTCGACGAAGGACAGATTTCGCTCCATCACGTCCTGCTGCCGGGAACGCGTGATCGTGTAAGTCCCGTAGTAATACTGGCGAGGGTCTCGCAGCGAGTACCAATCCGCCATCACGACCGCCGTCCGACTGACGTCATAGATTTCCCGGTCCGGATCCCATAGGGGCCGATAGTGAAAATTAGTACTGGGTTGCAGGTCATAAGTAGCCTCTTGGTAGCGAGAAGCAGCCTTGTCTCCTCCAAGTCGGCGCGCGACGTGCGAAAAGGTTTGACGAATCTGGTCGACGCCAGTGGTCTTGATATCTACATGCATGATTTACTCCCGAATTCCTGAATGGCCAAATCTCCATTTGCTCGCGTCGTGATCCAATTGCTGCATTTGGTTCACCGTTAATTGCACTACATCGTTTTCCTCACAGAACTGACGGAAGCTCGCTAAAGGAAGCGTCAATTCGACCGACAGTTCGGGGTCGTCAATTGCAAAGTCAAAATGCACGAAGCCCTTCTCGTCGAGCTCGTGAAAACGCACATAGCGCTTTCCGAGCGATTCGGAACTGAGTCTGCTTGCTGACTGCGTCGGCACGGGTGCTGCTCTCCTGTGATCGTGTCTCTTCATTACATTCACCGTTTCTTGCCTGACGGTTGGATGTTGACCTTAATCGACGCTCATAGCATGGGCCGTGCCAGTCGTCACTTTTGCGATCAGGCGCTGCTGAATTCCCCTACTTATGTGGGTTCTGAATCGATCATTCAGCGAGCGAATACGCCCAATGCCGATCACGTTGTTGATTTTTCTTCAATACAAAGCGCACTCTTGAACAATATTATTCACCTCTCCGCACCCATCAGGTCACGCCCATGATCAAGAGCAACGCGACGCAGCGGACACCAGAATTCAGCGCCACCGGTATTTCTGTCGACGGAAATCAAATACCCGAAATCGCGGATCTGATGGCACGCCTGCACTTCGCGCCGGGTGACGGCCGGATCTGGCTGGATGACCAGCGCATGCAGCTCATCCACACTTCCGCCATGGGCACCCTGCGCCGGGAGCTTATAGAGGGTCTTGGCATTGAAAAGGCGCGCGGCCTGCTAACCCGAATGGGCTACAACTCAGGCGCGCGCGACGCGCATCTGGCTCGCAAGTTGCGCCCAGGCGCTTCACTACAGGACATGTTCGCGGTCGGGCCGCAATTGCATGCGCTCGAGGGCATCGTCCTGGTCGAGCCCGTATCACTCGATATCGATACGGAGAAAGGCCGCTATCGTGGAGAATACATATGGCGCGAGTCGTCCGAGGATGAGGAGCACATCCGCATATACGGCCTCGGAGCAGAACCGGTCTGCTGGACCCAGATTGGATACGCGTCGGGTTACACCAGCGTCTTCATGGGGCGGCCTGTGCTGTTCCGGGAGGTCGAATGCCGGGCCACCGGCAAGGAGTACTGCCGCATCATCGGAAAGCCCATCGATGACTGGGACGACGCCGAGCGGGACGCGAGCTATTTGAAGGCTGAGTCCTTCAGCAGCGGTCTGACAGCGGTGATGCCCACCGCGGGGCCATCGGTCGATGCGCAGACTGCGGCCATGTTCAGCGACACGGAAATTGTCGGCGTCTCGACCGGATTCAATGCCGTCTGTCACATGATCCGGGCCGTGGCTGACACCGATGCCACTGTTCTGTTTCTGGGCGAAAGTGGTGTGGGCAAAGAGGTCTTCGCTCGAACTCTGCATCGCAATAGCGGGCGCGCAAAGGAAAATTTCGTCGCGGTCAACTGCGCCGCTATTCCCGAAGCTCTGGTCGAATCCGAACTCTTCGGCATTGAAAAAGGAGCGTTCACCGGCGCCACCGCATCGCGCGCCGGCCGGTTTGAAAGGGCGCATGGCGGCACCCTGTTTCTGGATGAAATCGGCATTCTCAGCCTGACTGCCCAGGGCAAGCTTCTTCGCGCGCTGCAGGAAGGTGAAATAGAAAGAGTAGGTGACAAAAAAACACGCAAGGTCGATGTACGCGTCGTCGCGGCCAGCAATCTCGACCTTCGTGCCGAAATCAGCAAAGGAAATTTCCGCGAGGATCTATTTTTCCGCCTCAATGTTTTTCCGGTAAAGGTGCCCCCGCTCAGGGAAAGACGAGAGGACGTCCCCATCCTGATGAATCATTTCCTGAAAAAATACTCGACCAAGCACCGGCGGCATGTCGGCGGATTTACCGCGCGTGCCATTGACGCCCTTCTGAGCTACGATCTGCCGGGCAATATTCGCGAACTGGAAAATCTCATCGAGCGCGGCGTTATCCTCGTCAACAACGGCAGCGCTATTGATACCACGCACATTTTCGTCGGCGACGAGAATTGGAATAAGGAAACATCTGCTTTGCAAAGTTACGGGCATCCGTCCGTAGCTGTTCCCACCGGCAATCGCGCAACAGCGGAACAAAGTACCCCGCCCCGCCGTCTGGCCAGCCAGATCGACGAACTACTGCTTTCCATGGACGCGGGGGGCGCCGTCTCCCTTGATGCAGTTGAAGCCACTGTCGGCGATGCTATCCTGAACGACGCCCTATCGCGCTCAAACGGAAACGTGTCCGAAGCAGCACGGCGCCTTGGCATCACTCGAGCCCGCCTCGTGTACCGCATAAATCAGAGAAAAACGGCGCCTGCGTCGAGTGTATGACCGGCTTGCTGAGCAGTAACGCGCAGCTTTCTCGGTCCACCGTGATTTTAGCGGCGGCAACCTGAGGGTCGTGAATGTCCACATGGCCGTAAATCCATCAGGCGCGGCAGAAAGCGAGTAGACGGGCACAAGATCGACTTGATGAGAGAGTCGAATAAATCGTGATTCTGAAATCTATATTCTTCCGCGGATCCTCATATACCCAATTCGCGAATTCAGAGTCGATGATGGCTTAGCCCGCCACCTTTGTGCCCCCAAGGAATTGGCAGTGAAGGAACAGCATCACATTTGCCGCCTACTGGTGCCAGAACTCGTTCTTGCGGTTTGCATGTCGACGACGACATCTCGCTGGCCAACGCGTGGAACATAAGCTTTAATTGGAAAGTGAACACCCTTGCATTCGATTTCACCGAAAAAATCGCAGGGAACCTCGTCCCTCACCAACTCATACGACGATCCGCTTAGAAGAATGCCGCCAACCGGGGCATTGGATTCCATCCGGCACGCGATGTTAGTCTGAAGTCCGATTGCGGTGTACGTCACGCGGCCTCGAGATCCATAACTCCCGACACTGGCCATACCCGTGTTTATTCCAATTTTGGCCGACACCGTTTCATCTAATCCGAGCTGCTTCCAACTAGCGTTGAGAGTCTTGATCGCGGCTTGCATCGCTTCAGCGGCTCGTATCGCGTTCAAGACCTGTCTGGCTGGCTGCATTGCATTCGGGGCGCCCCAGATTGCCATCAATCCGTCACCAGCAAACTCGTTCAAAGTGCCGTCATGATCCTCGACAATGTCAACCATGGCCGACAAATACTCATTCAGCATTTGCGACATTACTTCGGGTTCCACCCGGTCGGCGACACTCGTAAACCCGACAAGATCAGCGAACAGGACGGTTACGCGAAGGCGCTTGGGCTCGGAGACCGCCGCTGTATCTCCGGCAACAATCTTCTCCGCCACACTGGGCGGAAGATAGCGTCGGATTGCCGATTGCGTTGATTCAAGGCGCTCTTGCTGCCGAGCAATCAATTGTTTCTGAGAGAAGCTGGCGCGTAAATTGCGCTCGATGAACAAGCTCGTAAACCCTCCAATTAGCCCTCCCGCAGCCATAAGACCGGCGACGCCAAGAAGTGCTTGATCACTGATCAATCCGGCTTGGTAGTCCACATGGGCAAAGTACATGATTAACGACAACCCTGGACACGCGGCAAACCACGCCCAGATTGGCGTCATGCGGCTGACACAAAATGCAAAGAACATTCCGACAACCACAGAACCCGCGGCATGCAGGACGTTGGAATCCAGCGATTCGTAAACTGCAATCTCGTGCCTATGCCACCCCAAGCCAAATACGATCATGGCAGTAAGCGCTGAGCCCAAGGGCATCGCCAGCCGCTGGTTTTTAAAGTTCGGTGCCAGCAAGTAGTAGAGTGATGCCAGGATCGTGGAGGGAACTGCGAGCGGCAGGATGCTGATCAGTATTTCGAAATCCTCTGCGTACAGAAGCGGAATCATGACCCCGAAGCAAAGTGCGCCCAGTAAGGCAGAAATACGCCAGTAATCAATGGTGGCTTCAATCCGCCAACTGCGATAGCTGCGCTCGATCGCTGGCGATACGAACAGAAATCCTATGCGGCCCCGCACCAAGTCTGGTGGAATTTCTTGCTTACGCTCTGAAAGTTGGACTGTAGTCATTCGTCACCTGTCAGGGCGCAAAGATGCCCAATAACCCCGTTCAGCCACGTCGCCCATGCAATGGGACAGATTCAATCGAAGAGGGAGCAGTGCCAATATGAGCGCGCCATTGCGGGCTCTTAGCATCCTAAGCAAGGGCCAGATGTCGCGAGCTTGGCGGCAATCAGCAACGGCGCTGTGCTTCATGAGAATGAGGCCCAGGAGACCGGCGGGCGCCACCGCCAGCTGAGTAATGGAGATGAGAAGGTCCGCCGTAGGCATGGTCGGGCAAACCCCTTAGCCGCCATCAAGACGACCTCGGGGCCGCCCAAGCATTCTGCCGCGAGCGTTAACGGCCGCGCATAAATCGTGACGTTGCAAGGCTCGTTCCTCCGCAGGTCGTCAAATACACTATTCGTAAATCTGACCTTGATGATGCCCTACTCTGTCGTTTTTTTTGAGCTTAAAAATTGCCAACATGAGTACTGAGTCACATTCATCGCCCGCTACCGCGAGCAATCATCTCGACTGTTTGCAAGTCGGCGGCGCGGTGTCAGTCCGCACACTGTGAAAGCCAAGCAGAATTCGATTGTAGAAGCGGTGCGCCCTATTTATCGTCGAAGTCCACTGGGAGTGGTGCATCTGCGTTTGTTCAAAGACCACACACCTATTTTCCAGAGTCGGCTCCCGCTGGGAACAGCCATCGTGAAAATAGGCGGGTCATCGCGGGCGCGATCCACCAGGTCATCAGGACAATGACGACAGCGGTCGTCGCCGCGACGCGCGGAAATGATGGCCAGTACTGCAGGGGCTTGCT
>JBFJJV010000117.1:0-9636 GCA_041635265.1 Panacagrimonas sp. | reverse complement strand
GTTTTGGCCTGCAGAACATCCTAACGCAGAGTTCGCGGTGCTTGCCTCTCTGATTTTCCACCATTCGATGGCCTCCGGTGCATCGATATCTGGGTCTCGGCGTCTGGCCGAGTTATTCGATCAATTTGAATGATTGAACCCCCTTGCCCGGTGGCGCATCTGACCATGTGCAACCACCGGTGACAGTCTTCTGCTATTTGAAAAACTTCAAACAAAGGCGAAAATGAAAAATAGATTGTTTTACCGGACCGTCATTTCTGGGTTGCGCGCTTCGGTCACCAGCTGCGGCCAAGCCGCAAAGCGCCGTATATAAAGGATATTGAGGTCTCAAAATCAGAGCCATGGGCGCCAGGCAATGGTTCAGAGGCTCGTGAAGGACATGGATCAGCCCAATCCAAATGGCTTTAAACACAATTATTTATCACTGATGCATTGCGGCAAATTGGGTCGCCCCCTATACTGGTCGTCTGTCTGGTGCGGGGTGGAGCAGTCTGGCAGCTCGTCGGGCTCATAACCCGAAGGTCGTAGGTTCGAATCCTGCCCCCGCTACCAATAATGATTTGGTTCCAGGCCCCTTGTGGGCCTTTTTTATTTTGTGCCGTCTGTAATTTAAAGTTCGGGTGAAATCTGGGTGCTGCAGGATCAACTGATATCGCTGATTGAGCCGCTGGTCGAGTCCATTGGATACGAGCTGGTGCTGCTTGAATACGTCCCCCAAGGGCGTTCTGCGATCGTGCGCCTGTATATCGATCGGGAAGAGGGCGTTGGCCTGGACGATTGTGCAGCCGTCAGCCGAGAAGTGGCTGCACTGCTGGATGTAGAGGACCCGGTCACGGTGCCCTATGAACTGGAAGTGTCATCACCCGGCCTGGATCGCCCTCTGGCTAAGCCGGCGCACTTTGATCGCTTTACCGGATATGAAGCGAAGGTTGATCTGGCGATTCCATTGGAAGGGCGCAAGCGTTTTATCGGAAAAATTTGTGGGACCTCTGAGCAGGGTGTGCTGTTGGAAGTGGAGAAGGTTGAAGTTGAGCTGGCCTTTTCGGCAATTGCGCGCGCACGGCTGGTTCCGGATTACTCAATGAATAACCGTTCGACTAACAGAGCCGAGGGCGAGGCGTGAGCAAGAATATTCTTTTGATGGCCGATGTGGTTTCAAATGAGAAAGGCGTCGACAAAAACATCATTTTCGAAGCGCTCGAGGCTGCCCTTGCGTCTGCGACCAAGGAAAGTCACGGCGACGAGTCCGACATTCGAGTCAGCATCGACCGCGAGACGGGAGACTACGAGTCATTTCGGCGTTGGACTGTGCATGAAGACGACAGTGAAGAATTCGAATACCCCGAGCGTCAGATCAAGCTGACCTATGCGCTCAAGGAGCATCCGGGCATTGAAGCTGGCGCTGTGATCGAGAAAAAGATTGACTCCATCGACTTTGGCCGTATTGGTGCGCAGCGCGCCAAGCAGGTCATCGTTCAGAAGGTGCGCGAAGCTGAACGTGCGCAGGTGGTAGAAGCTTATAAAGACCGTGTTGGAGAATTGCTGACAGGTCTGGTCAAGCGCCTCGAGCGCGGTTCAGTCATTGTCGATCTCGGCGGAAGCGCCGAGGCGATTATTCCCCGTGATCACCTGATTCCACGTGAGCCGGTTCGGCCGGGAGACCGCATTCGTGGTTTCCTGTATGAAGTCGGTCCCCAGCTTCGTGGCCCTCAGCTGTCTATTTCACGCACTTTGCCGCAGTTGCTGATGCAATTGTTCGAGCTGGAAGTACCTGAAATTGCTCAGGGATTGATTGAGCTCAAGGGCGCAGCTCGCGATCCGGGCCTGCGCGCCAAAATTGCCGTTCAGGCCAAGGACAAGCGCATAGATCCAGTTGGCGCCTGTGTCGGCATGCGCGGTTCGCGCGTGCAAAGTGTCTCCAATGAATTGGCTGGTGAGCGTGTTGACATCGTGCCCTGGGACGAGAATCCCGCCCAGTTCGTCATCAATGCCATGGCGCCGGCAGAAGTTGAGAATGTGGTTATCGACGAAGAAGCACACGCCATGTCCATCGGCGTGGCTGAAGACAAGCTGGCCCAGGCCATTGGCCGCGGCGGTCAGAACGTTCGTCTTGCCTCAGAGCTGACTGGCTGGACGCTCAACGTCATGACCACTGGCGATCTCGAATCCAAAAAGGATGAAGAGAACAAGGGCGTGCTCGAGCTGTTCATGAAGGAGCTCGATGTGGATGCGGAAGTCGCCTCGGTTCTGGTCGATGAAGGCTTTACCTCGCTAGAGGAAATTGCCTACGTGCCGGACGAAGAACTGATGCACATCGAAGAATTCGATGAAGCCATTGTCGAGGAGTTGCGCTCACGTGCTCAGGATGTACTACTGACCAAGGCCATAGCCAAGGCGGAAACGGCAGCAGACGTGGCGCCGGCCGAAGATCTGCTCGCGGTTGAAGGTATGGATGAGGAGATGGCCTACGGGCTAGCAGCTGCCGGCATCATAACCGCCGAAAATCTCGCCGACCTTGCAACCGATGAGCTGCTGGAAATTGTTGAGATGGACGAGGCTGAAGCCTCTGCACTGATCATGGCTGCACGCAGCAAGGTCTACGCCTAAGCGCGGCAGAGCTGACTCAGAACACATTTACCGAACGAACGACGCGGCACATACATATATGTCCAAAGTTACAGTCCAGAATTTCGCTGACGAGTTAAAGCGTCCGGTAGACGAGTTGCTGGCGCAGCTCAAAGACGCGGGCGTCCCTGCGGAAAGTGCCGAATCAGCACTTTCGTCTGCAGACAAAATGTCTTTGCTGACTTACTTGCGCAAGAAAACGCGGGCGCCGCTGGGCAGTGGTGGCGCGACGGGTGCAGCTGCGGGTTCTGCCGGCTCCGGCCGCATCACCATGAAGCGCAAGGAAACCAGCGAGCTCAAGCTCGGTGGTGGACGCGGTGTGCCGTCCAAGACGGTGAGTGTTGAAGTTCGCAAGAAACGCGTTTTCAAGGCGCCAGTGCCCGCAGCCAAGACCGAAGCCGAATTGGCCAAGGATGCTGCCGATGCAGCAGCTCGTGCAGCCAAGGCGGAGGCTGAGCGCCAAGCCGAAATTGCACGCGAAGCTGAGGCGGAGGAAGCACAGCGTCTGGAAGCGGAAGCAGTCCGGCAGCGCGAGGAAACCGCAGCTGAGGAAGCAGCCAAAGCTGCGGCCGCAGCGGAGGCCGCTGAACGCGAGAAAGCTGAGCACGCCGAAAAGCTGGAAAATGATCCGATCTATCGGGCCAAGATGGATGCTGAAAGTTCTCGCCGTCGCGCAGCAGAAAATCTGCGCCGCTCGGCAGAGATGAAAGCGGCGCCGCCTGAAGCCAAGCCCGCACCAGCCACGCCTTCGGCCGGCCCGAGGAAATCGGCCGCTGCCGAGCGTGATCGCGGTGGCCGTGATCGCGGCGGCCGCGCGGAATTGCACGTCGCCCAGGGCAAGGGTGGCAAGCGGGACAAGAAGCGTCGCAAGCCCAGTGGTCAGGTCCGCGTGGACAATGCGCATCAATTCGAGAAGCCGGTCGCGCCGATTGTGCGCGAAGTAGAAGTGCCGGAAGGTATTACCGTTTCCGAGCTGGCCAACCGAATGGCGGTCAAGGCAACCGATCTGATCAGGGTCATGATGAAGAGTGGTGTCATGGCCACGATCAATCAGATTCTGGACCAGGACACCGCCGTTCTGATGGTCGAAGAGCTCGGCCACAAGCCGAAGCCGGTGAAGGGCACAGAAGAAGAAGAAGGGCTGATTCAGGCGGTCGAAGGCGTCAAGCACGACAAGCCGGAAGTGACTCGACCGCCGGTCGTCACCATCATGGGTCACGTTGATCACGGCAAGACGTCCCTGCTCGACTACATGCGCAAGACGCGAGTCGCTGCTGGCGAAGCCGGTGGCATTACCCAACATATCGGTGCCTACCATGTCGAAACCAAGAAAGGCGTCGTCACTTTTCTGGATACACCGGGCCATGCAGCGTTTACGCGCATGCGAGCCCGTGGCGCCCAGATAACCGACGTTATCATCCTGATCGTCGCGGGGGACGATGGGGTCATGCCGCAAACCCGTGAGGCGATTCAGCACGCACGTGCTGCAGGCGCCCCGATAGTGGTGGCGGTGACCAAAATCGACAAGCCGGATTCGGATATTAACCGGGTCAAGAACGAGCTTATTAAGGAAGAGGTGATTTCAGAAGATTTCGGCGGCGATACACAGGTTGTTGGCATTTCCTCGATCACCGGCGAAGGAATCGAGGAGCTACTGGAAGCCGTTCTGCTGCAGGCTGAAGTGCTCGAACTCAAGGCTGCAATTGACGTTCCCGCACGTGGCCAGGTTGTCGAAGCCTCAATTGAAAAAGGTCGTGGTCCGGTTGCGACGGTACTTGTCCGCGAAGGTACCCTCAAGCAGGGCGATGTCGTCTTGACTGGCTCGCATTTCGGGCGTGTACGCGCGATGTTTGACGAGGCTGGCAAGCCAGCCAAGAGCGCTGGGCCTTCGATTCCCGTGCAGGTGCTGGGCTTGTCCGGCGTGCCAGCAGCGGGGGATGACATTGTTGTAGTGGCTGATGAACGCAAGGCTCGAGAACTCGCGACACTGCGTGGCAACAAGCAACGCGAACTCAAGATGGCGCAGTCGCAGACGATTCGCATGGAGCAGGTCTTTGCCCAGATGGGTGGAGGCGATGGCGAAATCAAGCAGCTCAATCTGATGATCAAGGCTGATGTTCAGGGTTCCGCTGAAGCACTCTCTGAAGCGCTGCGCAAGCTGCCCAGCGAAGAGATTCGCGTCAACGTGCTGTCTGCCACCATCGGCGGCATCAGTGAGTCCGACGTTGACCTGGCGCTGGCATCCCGCGCCATCATCTTCGGCTTCAACGTGCGCGCAGACAGCGTGGCGCGCAAACGAATTCAGGACAGCGGCATTGATGTGCGCTACTACTCGATCATCTATCAGGTCATCGATGATGTGAAAGACGCTATCGCCGGTCTGCTGGGAACTGAACAGCGTGAACAGATTGTGGGCATTGCCGAAGTGCGCGATGTCTTCCGCTCCTCAGAATTGGGCAGTATTGCCGGTTGCCTTGTCATTGAGGGCAGCGTTCAGCGCAATCTCCCGATCCGTGTGCTGCGCGATCAGACCGTGATCTATGAAGGGGTGCTGGAGTCTCTGCGCCGCTTCAAGGACGACGTTCCCAAGGTCGAAGCCGGTACCGAGTGCGGTATTGGTGTGAAGAATTACAACGACATCAAGAACGGCGACCAGATCGAGTGCTTCGATCGAATCGAGGTCAAGCGCACCGTGAAAGCAGAAGCCTAAACATCTCGAGCGGCCTTATCTGAGATGAGAGAATACCCGCGCAAGCTGCGGATCAACACGCAGTTACAGCGTGAGATCGCGGCCCTGATTCAGGAGAATCTGACCGATCCCAGGATTGCCGGGGTCTCGGTCACGCACGTCGAGTCGGCGCCTGATTTGCGCAATGCCACGGTGCTGGTGAGCTCCCTGAAAGGGGATGATGAACTTGCTATTGCGGTCAAGGCGCTCAATGGCGCTGCAGCCGTTCTGCGGCGCGGTCTGGGCAATGTGCTCAAGCTACGCCGCGTGCCCGAACTCAGATTCAAAGCCGATACACAGCTGCGCACAGCGGATCGGCTGAACAGCCTGATACGTGATGCAGTCAGCGGCGACACCGACAATGCGCGCGAGCGCGGTGACTCCTGATCGATGAGCAGGCGTAAGCGCGCTGACTACCGCGCGCTCGATGGCATTTTGCTTGTGGACAAGCCTTTTGGGCGCAGTTCCAATCAGGTTCTGCAGCAAGTTCGGCACATCTACAAAGCCCACAAGGCGGGCCATACTGGAAATCTCGATCCGCTGGCCACCGGCATGTTGCCGATCTGTTTTGGTCAGGCGACCAAGCTCAGCGGCCTGCTGCTGGATTCGAACAAGACCTATGTGGCCAGGGCCCGTCTAGGGCAAAAAACCGCGACCGGTGATGCCGAAGGCGATGTCATAGAGACATCAGACCCATCGGCGCTGCAATATTCTGACTTCGAGCAGATCCTGCCCCGCTTCACCGGAGAGATTTCTCAAGTGCCGCCGATGTACTCGGCGCTCAAGCATGAGGGGCGGCGCTTGTATCAAATTGCCAGGGCAGGGCAGGAGGTCGAGCGGGACGCTCGCGAGGTCACCATTCTCGATCTGAAGATTCTGAGTTTTGAAGACGGCCATCTGGAAGTTTCAGTGCGCTGCTCCAAGGGCACCTATATCCGTACGCTGCTCGAAGACATGGCAGCGGCGGTGGGCCAGTGCGCCCATCTGAGCGCCCTGAGACGAACCGAGGTCGATCCTTTTGCTAATCAGCCGATGCGCACCATGGAGTCGCTGGAATCAGTGTCAGAACTGGGACTGGAAGCCTTGGACGCGCTGATGCAGCCGATGCTCAGCGCCATCCCCGACTGGCCTCAACTGACCCTGCCGGAGGCCGTTCTGGACCGGCTGGCCCACGGGCAGCCTATGCTCGCCCCAGAAGACAATTCAGTCCCGCTGGAGGTCGATCTGGCACTGTTGGACCCTCGGGGCAGGCTCTGTGCCATCGGACGCCGCACGGCCGAGGGGCAGATTCTGTCAAAAAAATGGCTTGCAGGCGGCGAATCCACTTGAGGCTACAGGCTGTGCCAGCTAGAATGGCGAGCTTTGTAGCGAAATTTCCCTAGGTTTGGAGTGTAGTAGATGACTCTTTCGGTAGAACAAAAGCAGGGTGTGGTTCAGAAGAACGCCCAAGGTAAGAACGATACCGGCTCGCCGGAAGTACAGGTTGCACTGTTGTCTGCGCGCATTACTGACCTTCAAGGTCACTTTGCAGATCACAAGAAAGACCACCACTCGCGTCGTGGACTTTTGAAGATGGTCAATCAGCGACGTAGCTTGCTCGACTATCTCAAGCGTAAGGACGAGTCGCGCTACACCAAGCTGATCGGCGAGCTTGGACTACGCCGGTAAACTGTATTTTGTAAGGAAAGGGCGCATTGCGCCCTTTTTCTTTAGTTCGCCTGAATATCACCTTTTCGTAACATCAATTAATTAATTCGAGTCAGAAAATAATGGCAATCCCTGCGCTTCCCGCAACGCCCAACACGGTCACCTTCCCTTACGGTCCTCACAGCGTCACTCTGGAAACCGGGCACATCGCCCGTCAGGCCAGCGGGACTGTTGTAGTGCGCATGGACGACACCGTGGTCTTGGTTACCGCGGTTGCCAAAAAAGAAGCCCGTCCAGATCAGTCCTTTTTTCCGCTGACCGTGGACTATATGGAGCGCAGCTATGCCGGTGGCCGAATCCCCGGCGGATTCTTCAAGCGCGAAGGTCGACCTTCTGAGCGTGAGACTCTGACCTGCCGCTTGATCGATCGTCCGATTCGTCCTCTGTTTCCTGAGGGCTTCCTCAACGAGGTCCAGATTGTCGCCACAGTCATCTCGCTCAACCCCGAGGTTGACTCAGATATTCCGGCCATGATCGGCGCCTCCGCCGCCTTGTGCCTGTCCGGTGTTCCTTTTGCCGGCCCGATTGCCGCAGCTCGCGTCGGTTACGCCGATGGCGAATACCTGCTCAACCCGACCCGCGAGCAACAGGCCACCTCGCAGCTCGATCTGGTCGTTGCAGGAACCGCCGACGCCGTCATGATGGTCGAATCCGAAGCCCAGCAGCTGTCTGAGGAAGTGATGCTCGGTGCCGTCATGTACGGTCACGAGCAGATGCAGGTTGCCATCAAGGCGATCAATGAGCTGACCGCACAGGCCGGCAAGCCCAAATGGGACTGGAAGCCCGTCTCTGGAGAGGCCGGTCTCGAAGAGGCCGTCAAGGCGTTCAGCGCTGACGTTGCCACCGCCTACAGTATCGCCGACAAGCAGGACCGTCAGGACGCCGTCGCCGCCGTAAGGGAAAAAGTCGTTGCTGCCTTGGCTGCTGATGAGAATCCCAAGTTTTCGAAGGACAAGGTCAAGGAAGCCTTCCATGACCTCGAAGCCGTTGTCGTGCGTAACCGCATCATCGACGGTCACCCACGAATTGATGGCCGCGACACGCGTACCGTTCGACCGATCAGCATTTCTGCAGGCGTGCTGCCGCGTACCCACGGCTCATCCATTTTTACGCGTGGCGAGACGCAGGTTCTGGCGGTTACCACACTCGGCACGGGTAAGGACGCTCAGCTGATCGACGCCATGGAAGGCGAGTCGCGCGAACCGTTCATGCTCAACTACAACTTTCCTCCCTACAGCGTCGGTGAAACCGGCCGCGTAGGTTCTCCCAAGCGCCGCGAGATCGGTCATGGCCGTCTGGCCAAGCGCGGTCTGCTCGGCGTGATGCCGGATCTGGAAAAAGAATTCCCTTACGTGGTGCGTGTCGTGGCTGAAACCACGGAGTCCAACGGCTCGTCCTCCATGGCTTCGGTCTGCAGCGCTTGCCTGGCGATGATGGATGCCGGCGTGCCTCTGAAAGCACCGGTTGCCGGCGTGGCCATGGGCCTGATTCTTGAGGGCAGCAAGTTTGCCGTGCTCACTGATATCCTCGGTGACGAAGATCATCTCGGTGACATGGATTTCAAGGTCGCAGGATCACGCAACGGTGTGACCGCCCTGCAGATGGACATCAAGATCACCGGCGTCAATGGCGAGATCATGAAGCAGGCGCTGGCACAGGCGCAGGCCGCTCGCTTCCATATTCTGGATCAGATGGATCAGGTACTGTCCTCGCCGCGCGAAGAAATGTCTTCATGGGCGCCGCGGATTACCACCATCAAAATCAATCCGGACAAGATCCGCGATGTCATCGGTAAGGGCGGTGTCACCATTCGAGCCATCACCGAAGAAACTGGTACGAGCATCGATATTGACGACGACGGCACGATCCGGGTTGCCGCAGTGGACAAAGCTCAGGCAGATGCCGCGATCGAACGTATCAACACCCTGACCAAAGAAGTGGAGGTCGGCGCCATCTACGAGGGCAAGGTTGCCAAACTGATGGACTTCGGCGCATTCGTCACCATCTCTCCGGGAAAAGATGGTCTGGTGCACATCTCACAGCTCGCCGAGCAGCGCGTTGAGAAAGTCGAGGACGTGGTCAAGGAAGGCCAGGTCGTTCGGGTCAAAGTGCTGGAAGTAGACAAGCAAGGTCGAATCCGGTTGTCGATGAAAGCGGTGGACGAGGCCTAGGCCTATCCGGCAAGAGCAGAAATCATCGGGATTTCTGCTCTTGCATTACATTCGGAGGTCGCGCACTATTGTGATCTCAACTTTGCCAAAGCCTTCAATATAAAGGTGATAGGCAAAAGGACCCCAAGAAAAGGGGGGGGTGCTGGAAAGGCTTGAACCTTTCTGGAGGAGACATTGGTCCAAGTGACAACAGGCGCTTTTAGCGCCTTTTTTCTTGCCTGAATGGACGATGCCGCAGCGCAGCACAGAGCTGGCACGCCTGTCTGTTAATTTGGAAAATTACCGATGTATTTACAAAACAAGCATGTGCCCAAATCGCCCTAAATTAACCCGAAAGCTCTAAGTTGGTCAGGCCGGCCGGGAATTTCTACTCGCTGACTTCTTTTTCCTCGGAAGCATCTTTTG
>JBFJJV010000116.1:0-9745 GCA_041635265.1 Panacagrimonas sp. | reverse complement strand
TTCAGTTTGGGCAGCGGGCGTAACAGAGCCGGGGCGATTGTTTGCCAATGGGGGCCCCGCAGTAAGGGGTGCGGTTTGAACTGGGATCGAACGATGCGGCCGTGGCTGTCAGGGGATAACATCGAGATCTGAGTTGAGTGGGCTGAGAAGGGAATTCTACGAGGTAGGGATTGCCTAAGCTTGCCGTAACTAGGACGGCCTCCGGGGAGGCGCTTCGTCAAATGGTTCAAATTCTGCCGAAGTATTGGCTTATTTTATTACCCGTACTGCTGCTGGGCGTGGCATGGACGGCGCCAGCTAGGGCTTTTCTCTGCAATCCGTTCATTCCTGATGATTTGGAGACGCTGGCGGCGCAATTGGAGAAGCGCTTTGCCCAGGTCGAGCATCTGTCGCCGCAGGCAGTGTGGGCGCTGATGCAGTCGGATGGCGGAGCTGTTCTGATCGATGTCCGCGAGCAGGAAGAATATGCGATGAGTCATTTAGCCGGGGCGATTCGCGTCGATTCCAAAGGCTCGCCGAGGCAACTGGGCGCCGTGCTGGCCGGCGCTCGCGCCGGTACGCCGATCATCTTCTATTGCTCAGTCGGTGCGCGCAGTTCCGCCTTCGCCGAGCGCGCGCAAAGCTTTCTCAGCGCACATGGCATCAGGCGAAGTGTGAACCTGCGCGGCGGAATCTTTGCGTGGCAGCGCCGATTTCCCGTTGAGAACAAGGAGGGGCCAAGCCGCGAAGTTCATCCCTTCAATAACTGCTATGCGCATTTGATCAGTGATCACAAGTAATCGAAGCCTGCGTTTGCCGGGATCGCTTCCCTCACCGATCCTGGCTTCGTCCAAGGCTGCTTGTAGTGGATACGGATCGGGCGGTCGTCACGATTTGGAAAATCAGGTCTCTGACCATGTCCTTAGTTGTGGCCTTCTCGATCCCGGGCGCCACCACATTTGGAGGTGGGGAGGTAGAGCGGCCGGAGGGCACTGATCAGCCGCAGTGTCTGGAACCGTATGCGATGGGAGATTCGCAGATCGCTGCGGCAGCTGATCGCGATGCTGTGTATGACCACGCAGAAGCCCGCGCCATTTCTTCACGCAATTAGAGCCTGTGGGACGCCCTTGCTCTCCGGGAATTGAAGTGCGCTGCGTTTTGGGAAAAGCCGAGGGCGCGACTCGAGGATTCAAAATTCGAGAGTATGCGCTTGCGCGAAAAGCGGCGAGACCGGCGCGAGCTTTTCGGCATGTCGTGGTCTGACGTGCTTCAACTGGCGCGATACCACGCGCCGAAATGGCTGATCGATTCCGTGGATGAATATGATCTGTCGAGCATGCCGGTGCACGGTGGCAGGGGCCGACCGTCGACACTGCGAGGCCTGCCGTCTATTTTCTGCCGGCGCTGACCCGATTGGGCGGGCCAGCCTGCCGAAGATCCAATGCTTCGCGTGGGTTTCCATGCATCCATCAATGGGCATCGACGACCCTGCCGCAGAGGGGGTGGGGAATCCGGGTCGGCTCAGGAAGAGCAGCTCACGCTCAGCTGTGCGGCCCAGTCGGGGGCGGGGGCGGCGTAATCGGAATATTCGGGATGCTCCTCGAACGGTTTCTGCATGACCTCGAACAGATGCGCGATCTCGGAGAAATCGCCCGCTTCGGCTTTTTCAATTGCTGTCTGCAGGAGGTGGTTTCTCAGCACAAATTTGGGATTGACGGTGTTCATGCGCGCCGCCCGTTCGCCGTCCTCTTCAGAGTCTGATTGCAGGCGCGCGCGGTAGTTTTCCAGCCAAGCGTCGAAGGCTTCCACATTCTTGATCTCGTCCCGTAGCACCGGGATTCGCGAATTGTCCCTTTGAATCTGTGCCAGCGCCCTGAAGCTGCGTGTGAAATCGTCCTTGCCCGCATCCAGTACATTCAGAAATGCGTTGGCCAGTTCACGATCCCCAGCACGAACTTCGCGCAATCCCAGCTTTTTGCACCACAGGGTGAGCACACCTTCGGCGTATTGGTCGGGGTAGCGAGCGAGAATATCGTTGGCTTTTTCTACCGCTTTTTCCGGATTCAGATCGAGCAGAGGCAAAGTGGCCTGTAACAGGCGCGAACAATTCCAGTAGCCGATCTTGGGCTGTTCTTCGTAGGCGTAGCGGCCGCCTTCGTCGGTGTGATTGCAGACGTGGCTGCTGTCAAAGCCATCCAGAAATCCGAACGGACCGTAGTCAAGGGTCAGCCCGAGGATGGAAAAATTATCGGTGTTCATGACGCCGTGGCAAAAGCCGACGCTTTGCCACTGCGCCATCAGTGCGGCGGTTCGATCAACGACTTCAGCAAGCCATCTCTCGTATTTGTCGGTGGCCTCTCTTAGATGAGGAAAGTAGTGATTAATCACGTGATCGGCCAGCGGCTGCAGGCGCTCGAAGCGTTCTCCGTAATAGAAATATTCGAAACTGCCGAAGCGGACAAAGCTTGGCGCCACGCGGCACACTACCGCGGCGGTTTCCATACGCTCTCGCCGAACTGGGTCTGACGAGCTGACCAGACTCAGAGCGCGAGTCGTTGGTACGCCCAGGCCATGCATTGCTTCTGAGCACAGGTACTCGCGAATGCTTGATCGAAGTACCGCGCGCCCATCGGCGAAGCGCGAGTAGGGGGTCATCCCGGAGCCTTTGAGTTGCAGTTCAAACAAGTCACCTGCTTCGTTTTGTGTCTGAGCCAGCAACATGGCGCGCCCATCGCCCAACTGCGGCACGTAAACACCAAATTGGTGGCCCGCGTACACCGCCGATACGGTCTTGCCACCCGGCAATTGCGCATTTCCCGCCATCACGGCGAGTACTTCCGGATCATCGCCGGCGCCAGCGGGCAGGCCAATCTCAGCGGCCAGTGCCTGATTGAAGTGCGCCATTTTAGGTTCAGTTAGCGGCATCGGCTCGACGCGTGAGCTGTAGGCTTGCTCAAGCGCGGCAAAGTGATTGACTAGTCTGAGTTGCGTAAAAGCGCTCATCTGCTGCTCTTGTCGCCGTGGTCGATCAGCACCGCATGGTCAGCCAACGGTTTGATTTTTCGTCGACGTAGCTGATGGTGGCTTTCTTGAAATTGAGATCGACAAACAGCTTGCATCGGAACTCTCCATGTCTCCAGCACATGGCGACGCTGGTGTCATTGGAATAGACCAGATGAAACACACCAGCAAATGCCGGATAGCTGTTTCTGAACTTCATGATTTTCAGCAAGCGTTTGACCACTGGTTTTTCGACCGCCAGGGCCACCTCGTCTGCGTTAAAAGAGGCGCGATTGATGTCGCGCGGCTCGCCGCTCTGTTCCATCAGTTCCAGATCATTCTCGCCAGCGAGCAGGCCCACGTAGTAAATCTGCGGAATGCCTGGAGCGAAGAACTGAATGGCTCGGGCAGCGATATAGGCGTCATCGTTGCGTTTGAGGGCATCATAGTAGGTGCAGGTGAGCTGATAAATTGCACCCACGCTGTGCACATTGGCCGCAGAGCGACGCAGAATCGGGTCGGCGGATCGCTGCGAGACGTTGTCGATGACCGCCTGAATTTCGGTGGCCGGCAGCACGCCCTCGACATCCGGAATACAAATGCCATCGTGTGTGTCCAGCACCGTAATCTGGTTGCGCGGGCACATGCGCAGCCATTCCTTCAAATACTTGCTATTGGCTCCCAGCAGGGAATAGAGCAGTAGTGGCGCGAGAGCGAAGCCATAGGGGTACATGCCGTGCAAGGCGATCGCATACTGAAAACTGGCGTGATCGTGCACTTCAGGCAGGGTATCCGCACCATACTCCCGAGCAACCCCGTCGACCCACTTGAGAATGTCATAGACATCGGGCTCAACCAGAAAGCAACTGGTGCCGATCTTCTTTGTGGTGTAGCCGAATGCGTCGAGACGGAACAGTTTGCAGCCTTTTCCCGCCATGAACTTGATGTAGTCCTCCATCAAGGCGTAGGTTTTAGGGGAGTTGTAGTTCAGATCAATCTGGTGCTCGGTAAAGGTGCACCAGACGCGAGTCTGGGTGCCGTCTGCGCAGGTTATTTCGCGAAACGGCTCCTTCTCCTTGCGGATATGGATTTTGGCCAGTTCGTCGGGCGTGATCTCCCCCATCTGATCAACATGCACAAAAAGATCGGCGTACTCGGACTCAAAGCCATGCTTGACAAAGTCCTTGAATTCTTCGGATTCGTCCGAAATATGGTTGAGGGTCAGATCCAGACACAGATCGAAGCGGCTGGAAATGCGTTCAACATCGTCCCAGGTGCCGTATTTGGGGTCGATTTCCTTGTGTGTAAGGGGGGAAAATCCGCCATCGGCATTGGAGGGATAGGGCGGCAGTATGTGTACGCCGCCAATCGCCTCGGCAAAGTGCTTATCTAGAATATCGTAGAGACCGGCGAGATTACCGCCCATACGATCTGGGTAGGCAATGAGCTGAATCTTGTTGCACAAGGGCATATTTTTGAGTTCTCCAGATCAGGCGACACGGGGGCTTAGATTGCGTCTCATGCGAGCAGGTTAACGGGCTGAGGTACTCATTTCGAGTTTGTATATCTCAGTGAGTTCAAGTACGGACAGCAATAAACATTTACGCACATTACGCGCCAGATGCGACAATGGGCTTTGTTTTTACTGCTTATTAACTGTGAATCCCCTCTCTTCGGTCGGCGTTCTGCGAGGACGCTGATGTATCTGCTATCCGCCATCGCAGTGGATGTGGCGCGCGGTGATCGCGCCTTGCTTGAAGGCATCAGTTTCTCTGTTGCCGCGGGTGATCTGCTGCACATCAAGGGGCGCAATGGCGCCGGAAAATCTTCTTTGATTGAAGTGTTGGTCGGTCTGCGCAGGCCCCAGCGTGGGCGTGTTGAGGGTTTGCAGAGCCAGCAGATGCACTGGGTTGGGCATCGCAATGCGCTGCAGCCGGATCTGACACTGGCCGAAAATCTGCGCAGCTGGTGCAGCCTGCAGAAACTGAAGACGGCAAATGTCAGTGATGCGCTGGAACACCTAGGGCTGCGCGCACTGCGGCATCGACCCGCGCGAACCTTATCCATGGGCCAGAAACGCCGCGCGGCGCTTGCGCGCCTGCTGATTAGTCCCAGGCCCTTATGGATTCTGGATGAACCGCTCAGCGGTCTGGACACACAGGGAACCCTGCTGCTGGGCAAGCTCATGAACGCGCATCTGGCTGATCAGGGGGGCATTGTCGTGACCAGTCACCAGCCTTTGCCCGGAAGAATCGCGCGCGTGAGCGTGCTCGACCTCGCATGATCAGCGTAATTCAACATCTGGCGCGTGAATTCCGGGTGGCGGCACGGCACAAGACCGAGTGGCTGATGCCGCTCCTGTTTTTTGCGATGGTGACCGTCCTGTTCGCGCTTGGATCAAAGCCGGGGGACCCCAGACTCGCCGAAATGGCGCCGTCGGTGCTTTGGGTCGGCGCCTTGCTGGCAGCACTGTTGACGCTGGACAGGCTATTCCGCGGTGACCTGGACGACGGCTGGCTCGAGCAAGTCTTTGTAGCGCCAGGTGCGCCAACCACCTATGCCTTGGCCAAGATGCTGAGTCACTGGCTTCTGACAGGGCTGCCGCTGGTGCTCCTGGCCATGCCCTTGGGTCTGTTGCTGGGCATGAAGGCGGGCCAGGGCATGAATGCACTGCTGATTGGATTGCTGCTGGGCACGCCAATATTGAGTCTTCTCGGTGGTTTTGCCGCCGCGCTGACCGTCGGGCTGCCTCGCGCTGGCTTGCTGCTGCCCATACTGGTATTGCCCATTCTGTCGCCGGTCGTGATCTTCGGTAGCGGTGCGGTTCGCGCCGCAAACGCAGGGTTGGACAGCTCGGGTCCGATATACTTTCTGGCAGCCTTGCTGACGCTAGGCCTGACACTACTTCCCTGGGTGGCCAGCGTGGCCCTCAGGAACGCTTTCGACTGATCATCCTCTACTCTGATTGTCTCCATGTGGACCTGGTTTCATCGATTGGCCTCGCCGCCCAGCTTCTACCAATTCAGTGAGATTGTCTCTCCCTGGGTGCTGCTTTCCGCCCTAGGCCTGCTCGGCTATGGCCTGTTCGCGGGACTTTGGATGGCGCCACCGGATTATCAGCAGGGCGATGCGTTTCGCATCATCTACGTGCATGTTCCTGCGGCGGCGCTCTCGCTGTCCTTGTACACCGGCATGGCAGTGGCTGGGATCATTGCCCTGATCTGGCGCATGAAGCTGGCTGAAAGCGCGATCGCCGCGCTCGCGCCGGTGGGGGCCAGCTTTACCGCCCTGGCGCTGCTGACGGGCATGCTGTGGGGCAAGCCGATGTGGGGTGCGTGGTGGAAGTGGGATGCCCGTCTGACTTCGGAACTGGTGCTGCTGTTCCTGTATCTGGGCATAATCGGACTCAATAGCGCCTTTGTTGATCGTCGTGCCGCAGCCCGTGCCTGCGCATTGCTGGCCATCGTCGGCGCGGTCAATGTGCCCATCGTCAAATATTCAGTGGATTGGTGGAACAGCCTGCATCAGGCTTCCACCATCCTGAAATTCGGCAAACCGACCATCACTCCGGAAATGGGCATTCCCCTGTATATCAGCCTGGCTGGCAGTTATCTGCTCGCCGGCTATGCGGTACTTCGGCGCATGCAGAATGAATTGTTGCTACGCGAGCGTCGTGCGAACTGGGTGAGCAAGTTGCTGTCTGAACAAAAACAACCATGAATCAATACTTTGAAATGGGCGGCTACGCCTTCTACGTCTGGAGCAGCGTCGGTCTGGCGCTTATCGTATTCGCGTGGAACGTGGTGGCGCCCGCCTTGCAGCGGCGTAGCCTGCTCCAACAAATGGCTGCTGCCACAGATGAAGGCGGGGAACTGGAGAACATGCAGTGACGCGGCGACAGAACCGAATGGCCGCCGTCGGCGCACTGATCTGCGGGATTGGTGTGGCCGCGTATTTTGGCTTCACGGCGCTGAGCAAAAATCTGATGTATTTCTACACTCCCACCGATATCGTCAGTGGCGGTGCGCCAGAGAAAGCGCGCTTGCGGCTGGGCGGCCTGGTCGAGACTGGCAGCGTCATTCGCGGCGAAGGACTGAAAGTACATTTCACCCTGGCAGATTGTGCGCAGAAGGTGGCGGTCGTATACGAGGGCATTCTTCCGGACCTGTTCCGCGAGGGGCAGGGTATCGTCGCGACCGGGCATGTCGAGCAGGGCAAGTTCATCGCGGAGGAAGTGTTGGCCAAGCACGACGAGAACTACATGCCGCCGGAGCTGGCGGAATCTCTGCAGTCCGAAACCGGTCACTCCTGTGCGCCGTTCAAGCCGGTCGCGCCGGTCAATACCGCGAAGATCAATTAGTGAGTGCCGAGCTAGGACATTTTTCGCTGTGGCTGGCGCTGGTCATTGCGCTGACGCAGGCTGTCGTCCCATTCGTGGGCTATGTGCGCGGCAAGGCACGCTGGATGGCTCTGGCGGGCAGTGCCGCACAGGCTCAGTTCGGACTCGTGCTGCTGGCCTATATCTGCCTCACTTATTGTTTCTGGCACAACGATTTTTCGGTGGCCTACGTGGCGGCGAATTCGCACAGCGATCTGCCGCTGATGTACCGCCTCTCGGCGGTCTGGGGCGCGCACGAAGGGTCGCTGCTGCTATGGATGCTGATGCTCTCTGGTTGGAGCTTCGCCGTTTCCATTTTCAATCGCCGACTGCCTGCAGAAGTTTCCAGCCTGGTGCTGGCAACCCTGGGCTTCGTCAGTGTGGGTTTTCTGCTGTTTACTCTACTGACATCGAACCCCTTCGAGCGTGCTTTTCCGGTGCCGTTCAATGGGCGCGACTTGAATCCGCTGTTACAGGACCCGGGTCTGATCATTCATCCACCGATGCTGTACATGGGCTATGTGGGCTTCTCCGTGGCTTTTGCCTTCGCCATCGCAGCACTGGTCACTGGCAAGCTCGACGCCGCCTGGGCGCGCTGGGCTCGACCATGGACGACGACCGCCTGGCTATTCCTGACCATGGGCATCACGCTGGGTTCCTGGTGGGCCTATAACGAACTGGGTTGGGGCGGCTGGTGGTTCTGGGATCCGGTTGAGAACGCGTCATTCATGCCCTGGCTGGTGGGTACGGCGCTCATTCACTCTCTGGCCGTCACCGAAAAACGCGGCTTATTGCAGTCCTGGACCATTCTGCTGGCCATCATTGCTTTTTCGTTGTCACTGCTCGGAACGTTTTTGGTGCGATCGGGTGTATTGGTCTCGGTGCACGCTTTCGCCACTGACCCGGAGCGGGGCGTCTTTATTCTGGCTTTTCTCGGGGTTGTGGTCGGAGGTGCGCTGACGCTGTACGCCGTCCGCGCGCCGAAGATTGTCCGGCAGGGTGAGATGCAGCTGGCCTCGCGCGAAGGCCTGTTGTTGTTCAATAACGTCTTTCTGGTCTGCGCTGCCGCCGCCGTTTTGCTCGGGACTCTGTATCCCCTGGCCATCGACGCACTGGGCTTGGGTAAAATTTCGGTCGGGCCGCCCTACTTCAATGCGGTATTTCTGCCGCTGATGGCACCGCTGGCGGTGCTGGTTGGTCTGTCGTCCGTCGTTTCATGGAAGCGTTCCAAGATCGGAGTGGCGATCAAGCCCCTGTACAAGCTCGCGCTTCTGGCCCTGATTGTGGGCTGTGCCCTGCCTTTCATTACACAGGGCAGGGGTTCGCTTGCCGCCTCAGCCGGCACGGTCCTCGCGGTCTGGGTATTGAGTACGTCGATACAGGAAGTCTGGCGGCGGGCACGGGCCAAGCCGGCGCTCTTGCGCGGCTTTTTGAGCGTGCCGCGCGGATGCTGGGGAATGAGCATGGCCCATTTTGGCCTGGGGCTGTGGACGCTTGGCCTTGCCTTTGCTTCGACTTTTGCCGTCGAACGCGATGTGCGCCTGAGCCCCGGTACCTCCGCGGATATTGGTCGCTATGAATTCCGCTTCAATGGTGTCGACCGCGCCCAGGGTCCGAACTATCGCTCCGACTCTGGCAGCATCACCGTGCTGCAAAGCGGCAAGGAAATCGCCAAGCTGAATCCCGAAAAGCGTATGTACCCGTCGCAAGGCAGTGTGATGACCGAGGCGGCCGTGGATTACAACCTCTTGCGTGATTTGTACGTGGCATTGGGAGAGCCCATCGACAAGCAGAATATCGGCGGTGACTGGGCCCTGCGACTGTATTACAAACCCATGATGCGTCTGGTCTGGCTGGGCGGCGTCTTCATGTTTTTTGGCGGCATTCTCGCAGCCAGTGACCGCCGCTATCGCCTGATGCGGCGCGAGGAAGATCTGGCGCGTCCGACGGTCACTGCCGCCACCGCCTGATGCGATACACCTTGCCTGTTGTCGTGCTTGTCGGCCTGATGGCCATGCTGGCCGTCGGACTCAAGCTGGATCCGCGCGAGGTGCCGAGTCCGCTGATCGGAAAACCCGCGCCTTATTTTGAGTTGGCGCTTCTCGATCAGCCGGACAGCAAAGTGACTCCGGCGGACTTTGCCGGACGGCCGGTTCTGGTGAATTTTTTTGCCAGCTGGTGCGCGGGCTGCAAAGTGGAACATCCTCTGTTGATGAATATGGCGGAGCGCGAAGGCGTCGAGATCATCGGCATCGACTACAAGGATGCCGCAGACGATGCACGCAACTGGTTGCGCCGCAATGGCAACCCCTATCGTCAAGTCATCACCGACCCGGAAGGAAGCGCCGGGCTCGATTGGGGCGTCTACGGTGTGCCTGAAACCTATGT
>JBFJJV010000115.1:0-9844 GCA_041635265.1 Panacagrimonas sp. | reverse complement strand
TGGCCGACGCGGCGCAGAGTCTCGATCAGTTGTTCCTGCTTGCGCGCAATCTGCGCCTTCGGGCTCAGGTGTTGCAGGGTGCAAGCACCGCATACACCGAAGTGTGGGCAGGGCGGGGGGACCCGATGAGCTGACGGCGTGATGATTCCAGTGGCGCGGCCCTGATCCAGATTCTTTGCCACGTGGGTATAGGCAAAGCGAACCGTTTCACCGGGCAGGGCGCCGTCGATAAAGCAGACTTTACCGTCGATGCGGGCGACGCCAAATCCCTCTTCGCTTAAATCATCGATCTGCGCTTCGAATTCGCCCGATGGCAGTGGCTTGCTACGACGCTTGGCGCCTTGGCGTGTTTTCTTCACGGAGTAGCCGAGGCTGCTGACTCCGGGGCGACGGCGACTCATTCGGTCCAGGCAGCTGAAAATTCTTGCCAGTGTGCGGCGCTGCTGGATTCGAGCATCTCGCGTGTCTTCAGGATTTCCTGCTCGTACTCGTCATCCGACAGATGACCGCGCATAAATTGAAATCGCAGATAAACCAGCCAGGTGTTGAGCACATCGGTTTCACAGTAGGCGCGAATCTCGTCGAGTTTTCCGGCCTGATAGGCGGTAAATACTTTTGAGCCGTCCATGCCGAGCTTGCCCGGTAGGCCCAGCAGTACGGCGATCTCGGTCAGCGGTGCGTTCTGACGCCCGGTGTACAGCGCCAGCACATCCATCAGATCGGTGTGCTGGTATTCATAGCGTTTGGTGTAGTTGTTCCACTTGCTATCACGATCAAAGTGGCCGTTGTCCCAATAGGCCTGGGCGCGCACGCCGTGGATCAGACCGCGATAGTGCAGCACGGGCAGATCAAAGCCACCCCCGTTCCAGGACACCAGAATCGGTTTGTAGCGATCGATGCCGTGAAAGAATTTCTGAATCAGTTCCGCTTCGTCTGAAGTCTCATCGCCGATGGACCAGCAGGTCAATGCGTCGCCTGCGCGCATGACGCAGGAAATGGCAACCACTTTCTGCAGATGGCCGGGCATGAACTCATTGCCCTTGTCGGCACGACGCTTGGCCCGCATCGCCTCCCAGACCCCGGCGTCGTCCTCATCGCGCAGACCCAGAATGCGTCGTCCGCCTTCCAGATCCGGAATGGTTTCAATATCAAAAACCAGGGTGGGCGCGCTCAAGCTGGAAACACCCCGGTGGAGACGTAGCGGTCGCCGCGATCACAGATGATGCAGGCAACGGTGGCGTTATCGAGTTCCTTGCACATCTGCACGGCAGCGAACAAGGAGCCGCCTGAGGAGGGGCCGCAGAACAGGCCTTCGGCACTGGCGACCTCACGCATCATGTTTTCGGCGTCGACAGCGTCGACCTCGATGATGCGGTCGAGCCGGGTCTTGTCATAGATGCTGGGCTCGTACTCGGGTGCCCATTTGCGGATACCTGGAATGGAAGACTCGCCCGCCGGATGCACGCCAATCAGCTGTATGTCCTTGTTCTTCTCCTTGAGGAAACGACCGGTTCCCATGATGGTGCCGGTGGTCCCCATGGTGGCGACAAAGTGGGTGATGCTGCCGTCGGTGTCGCGCCATATTTCGGGGCCCGTCCCTTCATAATGGGCGCGCGGATTATCCGGATTGGCGAACTGGTCCAGTACGCGGCCCTGACCTTCACTCTGCATTTTCAGCGCGAGGTCACGGGCGTATTCCATGCCTTGTTCCTGACTTACCAGAACAATTTCCGCGCCGAATGCCTTCATCTGCGCGCGGCGTTCGGCACTCATGTGCGCCGGCATGATCAGTACCATGCGGTAACCCGCCATGGCCGCCGCCATCGCCAGGGCAATCCCGGTATTGCCGGAAGTGGCTTCAATCAGGGTGTCCCCGGGTTTGATTTCGCCGCGCTCCTGCGCGCGCCGGATCATGGAGTAGGCCGGGCGATCCTTGACCGAACCTGCGGGGTTGTTGCCTTCGAGTTTGGCCAGCAGCGTGTTGTTGCCGATGCCGGGCAGGCGGGTCAGGCGTACGAGAGGGGTATTGCCGATGGTTTCGGCCAGCGTCGGTGTATTCATGGGGTGCAATTCTAAGCCATCAGGGGAGTCGGCCTGACCTTCAGACGGGTGCAGGGTCTGTCAGTCCACGGCTATGAACTTCAGCTGGGTTCCCATCATGCCGATGATGTCGCCATCGCTGAGCTTCAGTATCTGCGTGCCGATCGGCGCTCCATTAAGCACAATCTGCTGCTTGGGCGCCGCTGCGCCCACCTGAGCGAGATAGTAGCCCTCTTCCCGGCGCGTCACCGCCGCTACTTGTACGCCGGGTTTGCCAAAGGTGAGCAAGGGCTTGTTCAATGCCAGCTCGGTGCCGGCATTGGCGCCCCGGAGCACTTGTAACTTGCCCTGTGTCGGCTTGCCCGCCCGAGTCAGTTTGGCACCGGCAGATCCGCTGCTGCCGTGCTTCAATACCACGGTCGCGTCATCGTCGGCGGGGAGTTGGAAGCCAAAATAGCGCAAGGTGTTGCGGCCGATATAAATGACGTCGCCGTTGACCAGTGCGTGCCGCTTGATTGTTTTGCCGTTGACCTGAGTGCCGTTGGTGGAGCCGAGATCTTCGAGAAAGGATTCCTCGCCGACCTGGATAATCGCCGCGTGCTTGCTGGACACAGCCTTGTCCGGAAACGCGAGATCATTGTCGGGACTGCGCCCTATGCTGATGCGCTCCTGATCCAGAACACGCTCGGAAATCGTGCCGTCCAAATCAGAGATGATCAATTTCCCCATTGCCGTTCCCCTTTTTGTACTTCCCACAGATTACGGGAGGAAGTCAGGTATATGGCCGAATCCATATCAGTATTAGCGAAACAGCTGTGCGATGCGCGCAATCAGACCGTTGCCGCGGCCAAATCCACGATCGATGCGCGCCAGAACGACAGAGACATTGTCCTTGCCCCCTGCTGCCAGCGCCTGGCGCACCAGATCCTCGGCCGCCTTGTCGAGTTCACCGTGATACTGGCGCAGGCAGACCCTAATATTCTCATCACCGACGATGTCGCTCAGGCCGTCGGAGCACAGCAGCAGCAGGTCACCGACCGCGACAGAGCGCTCATTAAGTTCAATGGCGACCTCGGGTTCGACGCCGAGCGCGCGGGTGACTATGTTTTTCTTGATCAGGCGTTCGGCATCTGCCCGCGAGTACTGCCCGCGCGCAATCATCTCTTCCTGAAGCGAATGGTCGCGCGTGATCTGCTTCAACTCGCCGAAGCGGAATCGATACAGCCGCGAGTCACCTACATGGGCAATGCTCATGCGATCGTTATGCAGCCATACTGCGACCACGGTGGTGCCCATGCCCGCGCAATTGGGCTGGGTTTGTGCCGTTTGGTAGATCAGCTCGTGCGCCGAGCGCACCGCTTGCTCGAGCAGAAGCGTCTGTGGCCAATAAGGGTGGTCCGCGTTCTCCTTGATCCTGTCGGTTTTTTTGACCTCTCGCCGCACAACTTCGAGGATAGTGTCATTGGAGATGCTGCTGGCCACCTCGCCGGCGTTATAGCCCCCCATGCCATCCGACAGCAGCAGCAGTCCGAGTTCCTCGTCCAGCGCTACGGCGTCTTCATTGTTGTTGCGAATTCGACCCACATCCGAGAGCAGGGCCGTCGCCACTTTGTTCTTTAGCGCCATGCGGATTGCTTAGGATAGGTGGGCGGGAAAAGGGTGAACTGCGAATAGCAGGCATTGCTGCTGTGCAATGCCGTGAATCTCCATGTGCTGCGATAATAGCCCGAATAATCCGCGACCTATGAGCTCCTAACGCCCGCATGGCCCGAATCAAGACTTCCTACGTGTGTCAGAGCTGTGGCTCGACGGCCTCTAAATGGTCGGGTCAGTGCGCCGACTGCGGTGAATGGAATACGCTGGTCGAAGCGGCCTCAAAGCCGTCCAGGAGCGGTGGGCGAACGGCCGGAGCGGCGACGGTTCAGCGTCTGGACCAGGTCGAGGCCGAGTCTGCGCCGCGTCTGCCCAGCGGCATGCCGGAGGTGGATCGAGTGCTGGGCGGGGGCTTCGTCCGCGGCGCGGTCATTCTCATCGGCGGTGATCCTGGCATTGGCAAATCGACTTTGCTGCTGCAGGTGCTGGCGGCGGTTGAGGGGCGTCGCGACACCCTGTATGTGACTGGCGAAGAGTCGCTTTCGCAGGTCGCCATGCGCGCCAAGCGGCTCGGTTTGGAGCGGATTGACCTGCCTGCCGTGGCCGAAACCAGTGTCGAGACCATTATCGCCACCCTCAGTGCCAGCCGTGCTGAACTCGCCGTGATCGATTCCATCCAGACCCTGTTTACTGACGCGCTGGACTCGGCCCCCGGCTCGGTCTCTCAGCTGCGTGAGTGCTCGGCGCAGCTGGTGCGCTATGCCAAGGCCAGTGGCACCACGGTCATTCTGGTCGGTCACGTCACCAAGGAAGGCGCTATCGCCGGTCCCAGGGTGCTGGAACATATGGTCGATACCGTGCTCTATTTCGAGCACGATCCCGGTTCTCGTTTTCGCCTGATCCGGGCGGTCAAGAACCGCTTTGGCGCAGTCAATGAGCTGGGCGTTTTCGCCATGACCGACGGCGGCTTGAAAGAGGTCAGCAATCCGTCCGCACTGTTCCTGTCCCGTCATGAGGATCCGGTTCCCGGCAGTGTGATCATGGTGACCCGGCAAGGCACGCGACCGCTCCTGGTCGAAGTACAGGCGCTGGTGGACCGTTCCATGCTGGGCAATCCGCGGCGGGTCGCGCTGGGGCTGGAAGCAAACCGATTGAACATGCTGCTGGCGGTGCTGCACCGTCATGCCGGAGTCGCGCTGGGCGATCAGGATGTATTCGTGAATGTGGTCGGCGGCATGCGCATCAGCGAGACCGGCGCTGACCTGCCGCTGCTGCTGGCAATCCTGTCGAGCTTCCGCGGCAAGCCCCTGCCGCCCGATCTGGTCATCTTTGGCGAGGTTGGACTGGCCGGTGAAATTCGCCCGGTGCAGGGGGGCGAAGAGCGCTTGCTCGAAGCGGCAAAGCAGGGCTTCAAACGGGCGCTGGTGCCGCAGGCCAACAAACCGCGAAAGGGCGCAAATCTCAAGCTGGACGTCACCGCCATTGGCCGACTGGATCAGGCGCTGGGCTATATCGCCTGAGTCAGCGACTCGTCCGGAATTGCCTTGCCCACCCCAAGCCGCTAGAAAGACTCACCGATTCGACGAAAATAGACCGGAAACGAGACGATGGAAACCCTGCTGATTGGAAAAGGCGAAACGCCGCAAGTGATCCTTCCCAAATACGCCAATCGGCATGGGCTGATCGCCGGGGCGACCGGCACCGGCAAGACCATTACCCTGCAGATTCTGGCGGAAGGTTTTTCCGACCTCGGCGTTCCGGTCTTTGCAGCAGACGTCAAAGGGGATCTGTCCGGGATCGCAGCAGCGGGCGAAAACAAGCCCAAGCTGGCAGCCCGCGCTGTACAGGTCGGGCTCCAGGGCTATGGTCCACAGGCTTATCCCACTGTGTTCTGGGATGTGTTTGGCGAGCAGGGGCATCCGGTGCGCGGCACCGTCTCCGACATGGGGCCGGATATGCTCTCGAGGCTGCTGGAGTTGTCAGAGGTGCAGGAATCGGTGCTGATGCTGTTGTTCAAGTATTGCGACGATCAGGGCTTGCTGCTCCTCGATTTGAAAGACCTGCGTGCCGCACTGAGCCATGTCGCCGACAATGCCAAAGCGCTTGGGTCCGAGTACGGGCTGATCAGTGCATCGTCGGTGGGCGCCATCCAGCGCGGCGTGGTTGCACTGGAGCAGGCTGGCGGGGCCATTTTCTTTGGCGAGCCGGCGCTGGAACTCAAGGATCTGATGCGCACCGATATGTCCGGTCGCGGCATCATCAATATTCTGGCGGCGGACAAGTTGTTCATGAAACCGCAGCTTTATTCGACTTTCCTGCTGTGGTTGCTCGCCGAGTTGTTCGAAGAATTGCCGGAGGCCGGTGATCAGGAAAAACCCAAGCTGGTGTTTTTCTTTGATGAGGCGCACCTCTTGTTCAAGGACGCGCCCAAGGCCCTGCTCGACAAGATTGAACAGGTGGTGCGTCTGATTCGCTCCAAGGGCGTGGGCATCTACTTTGTCACGCAGAATCCACTCGATCTGCCCGATGAAGTGCTGGGTCAGTTGGGCAACCGAGTGCAACATGCGTTGCGCGCCTTCACCCCGCGCGACCAGAAGGCAGTCAAAGCAGCGGCGCAGACTTTTCGGCCGAATCCGAAGCTGGATGTGGAGCAGGTCATCACGACCCTGGGCGTTGGTGAGGCCCTGGTCTCTACGCTCGAGCAAGGCGGTGTGCCGGGGATCGTCAACCAGACCCTGATCCGCCCGCCGCGTTCACGCATGGGTCCGATCACGGCCGAAGAGCGCAAGACGGTGATGTCGCGCAGTCCGGTGCAGGGTCGCTACGAAACACTGGTTGATCGTGAATCCGCTTACGAAAAGCTGACCGAGCGCGCCGAGAAAGCGACCCAAGAGGCGCAGGTCAAAAAAGCGCAGGAAGACAAGACCAAAGCAGACCAGGCAGCGGTCGAGCTCGCTGAACAAGAGGCCAAGGCGCGCGCCAAGCGCGAAGCGGACTGGAAAAGACAGGTCAAGAAAGACCTTGAGGCGGAGCAAAAGAAGAGTCGCAGCAGCAGCTCCCGGCGTGGAGACACACTAGCCCAAGCAGCCATGAAAACGGCAACCCGCAGCGTGGCCAGCACTATCGGACGACAGATCGGCAGGACGCTGTTACGCGGAATCCTCGGCTCTCTGAGCAAACGCTAGCAGGGCCGGAAGGCTGTAAGCGCCGGGGGCTTAAGTCCGTTTGGCTGCTTGAATATGCATCCAGTCGTAATTGTCGGCGCGCCCGAGTCCGACCCAACCCTCTGCTTCCCAGCACGCCCACCAATCGTCGTATTCGGGCCGGGCAAAACCCGCCTGATCGCGTCCCCAGCGCAGTTGATTGTGATCCGGGTCGTAGTCGATCGCTATGCCCCAGGCGTGCGTGGACCAGGAACTGCCGCCGCGTTTTTTGCGTTTGTTGAAGCAGCCGCCGTATTGGTCAAGGCGCAGGGCCCGGATGCCGTCATCGCCATATTTTTGACGCACATTGCTCAACACCCGATGCAGTGAGTCTGCAACTTTGATGTTGCAGGTGAGGCGGCTGACGGTTTTACGCAAATCCCAGCTCAATCGGTGGGTATAGGGTAATTCGATGGTGACCAGATTCTCCCCGGCTGCGCCGTAGAACGAGGTCATTTCGTTTGCGTTCTCAGCTGGCCAGAGATTCGGATTACGATCGACCGTCTGCTGGTCGCGCCAGCTTGAAGGCAGGCGGCCATGCTCCTCAAGAAAAAGGAGACTGTCGAACGCATATTGGGTCTGTGGGCCCCAGTAGCCGTCAATGATTCCAGTATCGATATTCGACTGGCTTGCACGGAGTTGAATATAGGCGATCAGTTTGCGCGTACGCGAGCCGGCGAGAATGTCTTTCTTGTGCGCCTGGGATAGGTGATCCTGATGCGCCTTGAGCACCTTGTCCAAGGCCAGCTCTGTTCTCGGCCCCAACTGGCCGTCAAGTTTTTCACGATATTGTCGATCTGCCTTGAGTTGGCGCTGGCCGTAGCGAATGACTTCCGACGGAATGCCCATGGTTCCCCCTCCATGCTGTTCTTATTCAAGATTTAGCTTGATGGACGCTAGCCGAGCTGATTACTCCATCATCTCGCTCATTTGACAAGCTTTGTGCGCCGATTGCCGCTCAATACTGGCTCTTATGAGTATGGCCAGATCGCTTAAGGGAGAGGGCTTTTCGGTTCAGCCGATCAGCTTGATCAGGCTGAAGCCGTCAACGCCGTCGTCATAGAAATTGGGTAATCGCCGGCTCTCCCGATACCCCAGTCGCGCATACAGCTTGCGTGCGGAGGATGCATCGCAGCGGACCTCCAGAGTCATTCGTATCCGGCCTTGATCCTGTGCACAGCTTTCGGCTGCGGCAATCAGCCTTTCGGCAATGCGCTGGCCGCGTGCCGCGGGTGCAACGACCAGCGAATAAATTCGTGCGACACGGGATCGAGCGCGCAGCAGCAGCACCAGATTGCCGACAATCTGTGCCGATGCGTCCGCTACCCAGATCTTGGCCGAGGCGGATTTGAGCAGAGCGCGCACTGAGCGAGCAGAAAGACGGTCCGACGGAAACAGAGATTCCATCGCGATGATCTGGTCGGCGTCTGCCGCCGTAGCCTGTCTGATCCTGATTGAATTCAAGTGATGCGCCTGTCCTGGGTGCGCTCCTCCAGACGGCGCAGGAAGTACTGCATGATGCGTTGGTACAGGACCTCGCCAAGGTAGAGGTCTTCGACGCCGTAATCGATATTCGGATTGTCGTTGACTTCAATCACCTTGACGACAGTTCCGATCTGCTTCAGGTCTACGCCATACAGGCCATTGCCCACCGCGCGCGCGGCCTGCACCGCAATGCGGCGCACATTGTCGGGAATTTCGACAACGTCGATCGTTTCGTGCTCACCTTCTTGGGTCTTGCTGCCCTCGCGATGAACCACTTGCCAATGACCCTGCGCCATAAAATAGCGGCAGGCGTAGAGGGGCTCACCATCGAGCACGCCGACGCGCCAGTCGTACTCGGTGGGCTCGAAAGACTGCGCAATGATGATATCGCTGCGCTCCAGCAGTTCTCGTGTGAGGCGGCGTAACTCGGTCGAATTTTCGACCTTGATCACGCCGCGAGAGAATTGCGAGTCGGGCTGTTTGAGTACGCAGGGAAATCCAAGCTGCTCGGCGATGTGGCTGACATTGCCGCGATGGATCAGCAGCGTCTGCGGTTGCGGAATGCGGTGGCGGTCCATCAGTTCAGCCAGAAATACCTTGTTCGTCGCGCGCAGAATCGAGACCGGATCATCCAGGACGATCAGGCCCTCGCGCGCGGCGCGGCGGGCGAAGCGATAGGTGTGATGATTGACCGCCGTGGTTTCCCGGATAAACAGGGCGTCGTACTCGGCGACGTGGCCGTAGTCGCTCTTGTCGATGAAGTCGACGTCCATGCCCAGGCCCTTGGCTGCTTTTTCAAAGCGCTTGAGCGCCCGTGCATTGGACGGGGGTTCGGCCTCTTTGGGATTGACCAGAATGGCTAGATCAAAGCGCGCGGCCTTTCTGCGCGCTCCCGGACTACGCCGCCGGGAAAAGAACTGCTTTGCTGCGCCGATCAGGGCTTCCCGATGCGCGTCCGGAACCTCACCCAAGGCGATCGCAGCCACGCCGGTGACGTGCCATCGACCGTCCCGCAGTGCAAAGCAGGTTTCCAGCAAGGGTGCGGGGAAAAGATTGAACAGAGCCCGTGCGAGGCGATCGTGCCGTTTCGCCGCTGCGGTTCCGAAATAGACATTGAGTGTGAATTGCTCGGAACTCAGATGCGAAAGGCTGGATTGAATCAGCTCTTCAATCTCATCATTGAGCACAGACGGGCTTTCGGCCAGCTTCAGATCCTGAATCGTCATGACGTCGGGCAAGAGGCGGTGGCCTCGCGCGCCGCCCAGCAGAGACACGTAGTAACCCGTGGTCTGGTAGCCGAAACTTCGACACAGGTTGTACACGCGCGTGTTACGCGGCGGCGACTCGGGTGCTTGGGTCAGGTATTCCCAGGCCGTGAGCACCTGCATGCCGGAAATTTGTAAGGGCCAGTCCGAGCGCCGGTCGACCACGACAACGCCGCTCATCCGCGGTCAGGGTTTCTGAGTGCAAGTTTCATTGTGTTCGGGCGTTGTAGTCAGCGGCCAAGTTGGCGCCGATGCTAT
>JBFJJV010000114.1:0-10001 GCA_041635265.1 Panacagrimonas sp. | reverse complement strand
TTCCGGCTATCGACATCCACAGGAGCTTTATTGCATGCGTCACTACGAGATAGTGATCATGGTGCATCCGGACCAGAGTGATCAGGTCCCCGCTATGATCGAAAAATACAAGTCCATGGTCGAAGCCGACGGTGGCAAGGTTCATCGCCTGGAAGACTGGGGCCGTCGTCAACTGGCCTATGCCGTCCTCAAATTGCACAAGGCGCACTATGTTCTGATGAACATCGAGTGCGGCGACGGCGTGATTGCCGAGCTTGAAACCTCCTTCCGCTTCAACGATGCGGTCATCCGCAAGTTGGTGGTGCGCAAGGATGAGGCCGTGACCGTTCAGTCGCCGCTGTTCAAGGCACCTGAAGAAGACAAGAAGCCTGAGTACAAGCAGCGTCAGGAAGCCGAAATGGATTCGGCCGACGGCGAAAGCAGCAGCGCAGCCGCTGAACCGGCGGTCGTAGCTGAAGCAGCCGAGCCAGGCGTAGCTGAAGCTAAAACCGCCACCGCCGAAGAAGGCGAGAAGAAAACCGAGGAGGGCGTCTGATGGCCCGCATGTTCCGTCGCAAGAAGTCCTGCAAATTTACCGCCGAAGGCGCCACTGGGATCGACTACAAGGATCTCGCCACGCTCAAGCAGTACATCGGTGAGAACGGCAAGATCGTTCCAGCCCGCGTAACCGGCACCCGTACCAAATATCAGCGTCAGCTATCGTCGGCGGTCAAGCGCGCGCGTTTCCTCGCGCTGCTGCCCTACACCGACAAGCACGAGTAAGGAGAAGCGAATATGGAGATTATCCTGCTCGAAAGGATCAGAAATTTGGGGGACCTTGGCGACAAGGTCAAAGTGCGCGCCGGTTTCGCCCGCAATTTCCTGCTGCCGAAAGGCAAGGCCCTGCCGTCCACCGCTGAGAACCTCAAGGTCTACGAGGAGCGCAAAGCTGAGCTGATGAAGAAGGCGCAGGACTCCGTCAATGCGGCGAAGGGGCGCGCTGAGGCAATCGCTGGCAAGGTGGTGAAGATCACTGCACTGGCATCGGAAGAAGGCAAGCTCTATGGCTCTGTTGGTCCGGCCGAGATTCTTGAAGCCGCCGAAGCCCTTGGTCTGGACGTGGCCAAGCACGAAATCGATATGCCTGAAGGCCCTATCCGGACAACCGGCAGTTTTGCCGTTGGTGTGCATCTGCACACCGAGGTCCATACCAGCCTGACGGTAGAGATCGAGGAAAAGCGCGCGGCTTGATCAAGCGCCGCTTGGGTTTGCAGCATTCAAAACGGCTCGCTCTTGCGAGCCGTTTTTTTTGCGCAAGACGATAGCGTTTGAGTGGGAGGCGCCCGCGAATCATTAAAGAGGCGAGAACACCGTCGCAATTATGGCGCGATTGCAAAAATAATAACGGCTGTGGTCGCGAGCGCGCAGAACAGAAGAACCGTAGCGCTTGCTTTCTATTAGTTTTCAGGAAGTTGCGCCCCTTGCTCCGTCATTCGCGCATGCGTTTGATTTCCGACACAGAAAAAACACAATTTACGCACAGCTTATTCTTCGGCAGTCTGCGGCCGGCAAGCTAAACTCGAGCGCACGTGACCCAAGAACGCCAAGCCCCCTATTCGATCGAAGCCGAGCAGTCTGTTCTCGGTGGCGTGCTGCTGGACAACCGCAGCTGGAACGATATTGCCGACCAGCTGGTGGAAAAGGACTTTTACCGAGCCGACCATCAACTGATCTGGCGCAGCATCTCGCAGCTGGTCGGAGCCAATCAGCCTTGCGACTTCGTCACGCTGACTGAGCATCTGCGTGCCCGCGAAGAACTGGATGCGGCCGGTGGCCTGGCCTATCTGGGGTCTCTGGCCAATGACACGCCCAGCGCGGCCAATGTGAAGGCTTACGCCGACATCGTGCGCGAGCGCTCCGTGTTGCGTAGTCTGGTGGCCGCCGGTGGTGATATCGCCGAGTTGGGCTTCCGGCCTGATGGGCGAGACGTGGCCGAGCTGATCGATCTGTCCGAACAGAAAGTATTCGCCATTCGTGAACGTGGCGCTCGGTCGAATGCAGATTATTTCAGCATGGCCACCGTGCTCGACGATATTCACGAGCGCATCCTCGAAATGCAGAGCGTGAAGCGCAAGGTCACCGGCCTGGAAACCGGTTTCAAGGAGTTCGACTTCAAGACCACGGGTCTGGGCGCCGGTGATCTGATGATTCTGGCGGCGCGTCCTTCCATGGGTAAAACCTCGCTGGCGACCAATATTGCCGAGCACGTCGCATTCGACCTGAACAAGCCGGTCGCCATCTTCAGCATGGAAATGAGCGCAGAGCAGGTTGGTTTTCGCATCATCTCCTCGCGCAGCGGCATTCCCATGCAGCAACTACGAACCGGCAACCTCGGCGACGTCGAGATGGACGCGTTGACGCACACCATCAAACGACTGCACGAAGCGCCGCTCTTTATCGATGAAACCGGCGGCTTGTCGCCGATGGAGCTGCGGGCTAAGGCGCGTCGTCTGGCGGCGCGCAATGGTCTGTCGTTGCTGGTGGTGGACTACATCCAGCTCATGCAAGTCCCCGGCAAGGGCGACAACCGTGTGCAGGAAGTCAGTGAAATATCCCGCCAGCTCAAGGCCTTGGCCAAAGAGCTCAAGATTCCCATCATCGCCTTGTCGCAGCTCAATCGCGGCCTCGAAAACCGCGATGAAAAACGTCCGCGCATGGCAGATCTGCGCGAATCAGGCGGTATCGAGCAGGACGCCGATTTGGTCGTCTTTATTTATCGTCACTGGGTCTACGACAAGACGGCGGACGAGGGTGACGCCGAAATCATCATCGCTAAGCAGCGTAATGGGCCGCTCGGTAAAATCGAATTGCGTTTTGTCGGCGCCAATACCAAGTTCGAAGATCCCCCCACGTCCTACTCATGATCCCGCGCGTCACCGCGACCATTGATCTGCACGCGATTCAGCACAATTTGCGGCAGGTCAGAAAACTCGCCCCCAACTCAAAAGTCATGGCTGCGGTAAAGGCCGACGGTTATGGGCACGGGGCGGTGCAGGTCTCGCGCGCGCTTGAAGACGCCGGGGTCGACACCCTTGCTGTCGCCTGCATGGAAGAAGCCCAGGTCTTGCTCGAAGCACACATCAAGGCGCCGATTGCCCTGCTAGAGGGCGTGATCTCATCCGATGAAGCGGCACTGGCAGCCTATGAGGATCTGCAGGTCGTGGTGCACGATTTCTGGCAGATCGACTTGCTCGAGGCCATGCCCGCCGCATCAAACATTGCCATCTGGTTCAAGCTCGACAGCGGCATGCATCGCCTGGGTTTCCCGCTGGACGCGGTGCCGCGATTGCGCGAGGTTCTTGCACGCCACCCAAGGTGGCGCTTCAAAGGTTGGATGACCCATCTGGCCCGAGCTGACGAGCCGGACTCCAATGCCACCCCCGCGCAGATCAACGCTTTCGACTCGGCGCTGGCGGATGTGCCTGGCCCACGTTCCATCGCGAACTCCGCCGGCCTGCTGGCCTGGCCGGAGGCACGTCGCGAATGGGTGCGGCCGGGTCTCATGCTCTACGGGGCCAGCCCGCTGGCGGACAAGACCGCTCAGGATCTGGGTCTGAAACCGGCGTTGCAACTCAGTAGTCGCCTGCTCGCGGTACGCGAATACGAAGCCGGCAGCGCCGTTGGTTACGGTGCCGCCTATGTCTGCCCGGAACGCATGCCGGTCGGGGTCGTCGCCGTGGGCTATGCCGACGGGGTGCCGCGATGCCTGCACAACGGGACTCCGGTCATGGTGCGCGGTCTGCGCGCCCCGCTCGTCGGCCGGGTGTCGATGGACATGATCTCGATTGACCTGCGCGGCATTCCCGATGCGCGGGTAGGGGACCCGGTCCTAATCTGGGGCGAAGGACTGCCCGCAGAAGAAATCGCCCATTACGCGGGCACCATCGCCTACGAATTGTTCTGCGGCTTGACTAATCGGGTGCGTTACAAATATCTGGGCGCTGCCTGATCAACCCGGCGGCCACTTCAGGGGACGCCCGCCCATCACATGCAGATGCAGATGGAACACGCTTTGACCGGCCTCGGCCCCGTTATTGATAGCCAGCCTGAAGGCGTCGCCGCAACCGGCTGCGTGGGCGACCTTGCCCGCCACCAACAGCAGATGTCCTAACAGGTTCTGATCTTCAGCACTGGCGTCGATCAGTCGCGGTATCGGCTTGCGCGGGATCACCAGCAAATGGGTAGGGGCGGCGGGATTGATGTCCTTGATGACGATGCACTTGTCGTCTTCGTGCACGATGTCGCCCGGAATCTCGCGATCGATGATTTTTTCAAACAGTGTTTTGTCGGCCATGCGGCGTCCCTGATAACGAGTATTGGCTGATTCTACGCGATGCATTTTCTATGACAGCGCGCTGGTATTGCTACCATGCGCTCAGCATGAGTTTTGAGCCCCTCTCCGATTACCGCCCGCTGACGGTCTACAAGCGTCTGCTGAGCTTTTCCCTGCCGCACTGGCCCGTCTTTTTGGCGGCGACGATCGGCATGGCCATCGTTGCTGCCACCGAGGTCGGTTTCATGAGTCTGATGAAGCCGCTGCTGGACGGCAGCTTCGTGGAAAAAGACCCGGCCGTGATTCGCTGGATGCCCTGGGTCATTGTGGCGCTGTTTCTGGCCCGCGGCTTTTCCACCTTTCTCGCGACTTACGGCATGTCATGGATTGCGCGCAATGTGGTCAAGACATTACGCGCCGAGCTGTTCGACTATCTGCTGTGCATGCCTACGCGCTTTTATGACCGCTACAGCAGCGGTCATCTCATCGCTCGCCTGACCTTTCACGTCGAGCAAGTCGCCGAGGCCGCGACGACGGCGCTGACCGCCATCATCAAGGACGGCCTGACCGTGATCGGCCTGATCGGCCTGATGTTCTGGCTCAACGTTCAACTTGCAGTCTTCACCATGTTGGTCGCACCACTGATTGCGGTGATTGTGACCTATGTATCGCGCCGCTTTCGCAAAGTGTCGGGACGAATTCAGGAGAACATGGGCATCGTCACCCAGGCCTCTGACGAAACCATCAATGGTCAACGCGTGGTCAAGATTCATAACGCGCAGGACTATGAACGCAGTCGTTTCGAGAAGATCAACGAGCGCGCGCGGCAACTGGCGATGAAGATCGTGGCCACCAAGTCGGGTAGTGATGCACTGATTCAATTCATCGCAGCCTGGGCAGTGGCAGCCATTGTGTATGTGGCGACCCAGCCGGAGATGTTGAAGGTGATCACGCCCGGCACCTTCGTTTCCTTTGTCGGCGCCATGCTGGCCCTGCTTAATCCGATTCGCACCTTGGGCAACGTCAACGAGAAGCTTCAACGCGGAATTGCCGCGGCGACGGATCTGTTCCGGCTGATGTCAGAAGCCCGAGAGCCCATGGGCGGTGACAGACCGCTGCAGCGCGCTCAGGGCAATGTGGAATTCTCGAATCTGCACTTCAGCTACCGCGACGATCTGCCGGAGGCGCTCAAGGGAATCTCAGTCAAGGTGACGGCGGGGCAGACGGTTGCCTTTGTCGGTCGCTCGGGCTCAGGGAAATCCACGCTGCTGTCACTGGTGCCGCGTTTTTATGACCCCGATCAGGGCGCCATTCTGCTGGATGGTCATGACCTGCGCGACTATCCAGTCGATCGCCTACGCGCGCAGATTGCCCTGGTTGACCAGCAGGTGCGCTTGTTCGACGCCACCGTGGCAGAAAACATTGCCTATGGCCTGAATCCTCTGCCGGATGAGGCAGGGATCATCGAGGCGGCCCGGCTGGCCAATGCCTGGGAATTTATTGAAAAGCTGCCGCAAGGTTTGCAGACCCCGCTAGGGCCGAACGGAGCTAGTCTGTCCGGCGGTCAGCGTCAGCGTGTGGCGATTGCCCGAGCCTTGCTCAAGAACGCGCCGATCCTGATTCTGGATGAGGCCACCTCGGCACTGGACACCGAGTCCGAGCGATTGATTCAGGCCGCGCTGGAGCGCCTGGTGGCCGGCCGCACGACCTTGGTGATTGCCCACCGTCTGTCGACTATTCAGAATGCCGACCTGATCGTCGTCATGCAGGACGGGAGCATCATCGAACAGGGCGGACACGAAGACCTGCTTGCGCTTGACGGGCATTACGCCGCCCTGCACCGCATGCAGTTTCAAGATAGCAGTTCATCTCCACAGTGACGTTGATGCAGAAGGGGATTGAACAGCGCTGGTATTCGGATGAAAGCCCACCGTTTTTATTGCGGCCTCTGGGCAAGGCTTTCGGCGCCGTCGCTTCGCTACGCCGTCGCTACCTGCAATCGTCTGCCGAGAAACTGAACTTGCCGGTCATCGTCGTCGGCAATATCAGCGTCGGCGGTACTGGAAAAACGCCGTTCACGATCTGGCTGGTACAGCGGCTTCAGTCCTGGGGCTTTCGTCCCGGTGTGATCTCGCGCGGCTACGGCGGCAAGGCGGCGGCTTATCCCTATCGTGTCAGCCAGGATTCTCCGACCGCCGAGTGTGGTGATGAACCCCTGCTGATCGCCTTGCATACCGGCGTCCCGGTCATGGTCGACGCAAATCGTGTGCGGGCAGCACGGGCCTTGATTGAGGCGGGTGAAGTGGATGTGCTGGTAGCCGACGATGGCCTGCAGCACTACCGGCTTGCACGTGATCTGGAGATCTGTGTGGTCGATGGTCGACGCGGCTTTGGCAATGGCGCGCAGATTCCTGCCGGTCCCTTGCGCGAGCTGCCGACGCGTCTGAATGAAATTCCACTGGTCATCGTCAACGGCGGCGCGTTTGAACTCGCGCACCCGGGACGGATAAACATGCGGCTTGAAACAGATGAAGCGGTGGATATCTATAGCGCAGAGCGCCGCAAGCTGGCCAGCTTTCGTCATGCGCCCGTGCATGCCGTCGTCGGAATCGGCAATCCTTCGCGCTTTCTCAATTCCCTGCGGCAGTCGGGCATCGAGTTCGTCCCGCATGTGTTTCCGGACCATCACCCCTACGAGGCCGAAGACGTGCGCTTCAATGACGATATGGCGGTACTGATGACCGAAAAAGACGCCATCAAGTGCCGCGCCTTTGCCGACGGCCGCCATTTCAGCGTGCCGGTCAGTGTGGAAATTGATGAGGAGGGGATAGAGCTTGTGCAACAATCCTGTCTTGCGTTGAGGAAAAATCGATGATGCTGGACAAACAATTACTCGACATCCTTGTGTGCCCCGTGACCAAGGCGCCGCTGGAATGGCATGAGGACAAGAACGAGCTGTGGTGCCGCGCTTCGCGACTGGCCTATCCGGTGCGAGACGGCATCCCCGTCATGCTTGAGGACGAGGCGCGAACCCTGAGCACAGAAGAACTGGGGTGAGTTTCAAGATCGTCATCCCGGCACGGCTGGGGTCCAGCCGTTTGCCGCAAAAAGTACTGCGTCTGGTGGCGGGCAAACCGCTGGTACAGCATGTCTGGGAAGCCGCGCGCAGATGCGGGGCCGAGCAGGTGATCATCGCCGCAGATGATGATCAGGTGCTCAAGGTGGGGCGGGGTTTTGGTGCCGAGGTGCGGATGACCTCAGCCTCCCACGAATCAGGTACGGATCGGGCCCACGAGATCGCCCGAATCGAGGCTTGGCCCAAGGACGCGATCGTCGTCAATCTGCAGGGTGATGAGCCCCTGATGCCGCCGGCACTGGTGCGCGAGGCCGCGCAGATGCTGGTCGATGACGCCAGTGCCGATATCGCGACCCTGTGTCACCCCATTCATTCAGCCGAAGAATGGTTGAATCCAAATGTGGTCAAGCTGGTGATGGATCGACGGGGCTATGCGCTGTATTTTTCGCGCGCGCCGATTCCCTGGAAGCGCGACGCCATCAAGCCAGAGATGCGCGAGCAGCACATGCCCGAACATCTGGCTTATCGCCACATTGGCCTGTACGCCTATCGCGTCGGCAGCCTGCGGCAGTTCAGCGAATTAGCACCGGCGGAGCTGGAGCAGTGCGAGGCACTCGAGCAGCTTCGCGCCCTGCAGCACGGCTTGCGTATCCGTGTTGGGGTGACGCAAAACCCGCCGCCGCGCGGTGTCGATACCGAAGAAGATCTGAAAGCGATCGAGGCAGCACTCAAAAGAGGCGCTTAGCTGGCGTCCTCAGTATTGGGACTCAGGAATCTTGAAAATCGCACCTTCCAGTTCTTCGGTGACATGGATCTGGCAGGTCAGGCGGCTGGTTTCGTCCGGGTCGATCGCGCCTTCGAGCATGTCTTTCTCATCCTCGCCTGCAGGTGGAATCTTGTCCGACCAGCGCGCATCCACATAGCAGTGACAGGTCGCGCAGGTGCAGCTGCCACCACAGTCGGCGAGGATGCCCGGAATCATATGGCTGGTGGCAACCTGCATGACGGTCTCATTGAGCGGCGCGTCAACGCGATGCTCGGTGCCATCGGCTTCGACGAAAATAATCTTCGGCATATCGGAGTCTTTATTAGAGGGGTAATGGGAAGGATCCGGGCCTGCCTAGTCACTGTGCCCGTATCTGCGGCGCGCAGAGTACGCAATCCAGGCTGAAAAAACGACTGCCGAGAGCTGCTCTCAGGCCGGTTCAGATTCCTTCCGATTCGGAATTCAGCACTTAGCCAAGGTCGTAGACGCTGCGAATGGGCGCTTCCTCTGCCAGCGCATCGCCCAGTTCGCGTCGCAGACTCTTTATCTGCGAAAGAAATATGGCCTGCACACCTAGCGGCTGGCTTGCGCTGCTTTCGAGCCATTGCGCGCGCGGACAAGCTCCGGCAGTTCCGATATAGCGTGCAAGCGCTGGAGGTGCTTGGCTTTATCCAGAATTTCGCACGATTTGGTTTCCCGCCGCTAAGAGTGGACCCACAGAGGGCGGGAAGTTTGTGCGGGTCCCGGCCCCGGTCCCGCGCTTGACGGCGCGGAAACGCACCCCTACCTCGCCAAACGGCGGGCCGGACGGGCAGTAAAGCGATGCCATGGATCACAACAGGAACCCGTTCTAGGACAGGGCGCCCGGTCTCGGCGAGCCAATCTTGGGGCGAAAAACCTTGCATGGGCTTGCGTTGACGGCCGCAGCTCACTATCCTTCGCGCCCGAAGTTGATCCCGTCGGTGGTATTGGCGAGTGACAACTGAACTATAAAGCCCTATCAGGGGAGCATTTGATGAGCACGTTTTTCGCAAATGCCGAAAACGTCAAGCGCGACTGGTTCGTGATTGACGCCGAAGGCAAAGTACTTGGCCGATTGGCCTCTGAAGTAGCCCGCCGCCTGCGCGGTAAGCACAAGCCCGAGTTCACCCCGCACTGTGATACCGGCGATTACATCGTCGTCATCAACGCGTCAAAGATCCGCGTGACCGGCAACAAACTCAACGGTCCGCAGGGCAAGTTGTATTGGCGTCACACCGGTCATCCGGGTGGCATCAAGCGCACCACGCTACAGGAAATGCTCGCGAAGCATCCCGAGCGCGCCATTGAAAAAGCCGTCAAGGGCATGTTGCCCCGAGGCCCGCTGGGTTACGCCCAGTACCGCAAGCTGAAGGTTTATGCCGGTGCCGAGCATCCGCATACGGCCCAGCAGCCGCAAACTCTGACGATCTAAGGCGACGAACCAAATGGCTTCTATTAAAGCACCTGCAGAACAGAATTACGGTACCGGCCGTCGCAAGACCGCCGCTGCCCGTGTCTTCATGCGCCCCGGCAAGGGCGACATCACCATCAACGGCAAGACGGTCGAAGATTACTTCGGTCGCGAGACTTCTCGCATGCTGGTTCGCCAGCCGCTGGAACTGGCCGATGCCCTGACCACCTTCGACATCAAAATCACCGTTGCTGGCGGCGGCCCAAGCGGCCAGGCCGGCGCTGTGCGTCACGGCATCACCCGTGCGCTGCTCAAGTACGACGAAACACTGCGTCCGTCCCTGCGAGCCGCTGGTCTGGTCACCCGCGATGCGCGTGAAGTTGAGCGTAAGAAGGTCGGTCTGCGCAAAGCGCGC
>JBFJJV010000113.1:0-10015 GCA_041635265.1 Panacagrimonas sp. | reverse complement strand
CGCGCGCTCCTCATCGCCAATTTGCAGTTGTACTGAACTGGGTCGGATGCGGAAAAGCGAGCGCGCAGTCTTCCAGAACAGCCCCAGAGCCAGAGCCATGCGTTGCCAGCCAGAGCTCTGGCCACGGATGAATGCCTGTCCTCGATGATCCAGGAAGGGGATGTCGCCAATTGCCGCAATGGCGATAACCAGTTCTTTATTGCAGCGCGTGATGTCCACGGCGACCGGGTCAAGCGAGAAGGCCAACTCAATCTGCTGCCCCAGGGCCCTCGGCAATGAAAAAAGACGATTAAGCACGGATGTCTTGTTGACGATAAATCCAAGACTGGCCTCTGCAGCGATTGCCCGCTCGAACAGCTCGGGTAATTGATCGTCGTTCGCTTGGAGAATCCATCGCGTGGCAGCCATTTCCCGCTGCTCGGGTGCGGCATCACCTAGAAAGGTCTCGATTGAAATGAGTTGGAGATCAATGCCGTGGTTTTCGGCATAGTTCTTGGCGCCCTGCAGTGCTTCATCATCTGAGGCGTGAATCAGATAAGCACTTGGGACCGGCTTTCCTGTGTTTTTTTCTTTCTGGCTCATGCGCGGCAAAACTAGCATGTTTGCGCCTAGGAGCCTCGCACAAAAAAACAAACTCTCCTGTTTTCAATGATCGTCAGCGCTTCTGATAGGCGGTCTTGAATCGTGCGCCATTCGGGCGTAAAAACTAGACACACTTTACAAGTCGATACGGGGCTTCATCATCTAGATAATATTGATTCACCGGAGGTGCAAGATGGCACAGTGGCTACGCGAGATGTCAGTTGGAGAATGGTTTGAATCCAACGGCGATCAATTCAAAATTGTCGGTGTCGACGCACAGGCAGGGGTAATCCTCATTCAATTCTTTAGCGGCGAACTGGACGAGGTGGATTTCGACAGTTGGACCGAACTCAATGCGCAGCCCTGCCCGCCCCCCGAAGACTATTCAGGCGCTCTGGATATCGAGCGCGATGAGTACGACGACATGAGTTTCGGGGGCCATCTGGGCGACCCTATCGAGGAACTCACCGCCCGCCTGGAAGATTACTGAGCCGCTGCCTCGGGGACTGGCAATTGCCGACTAAGCCAGACGATCAGGATCAGCGCTGGTATCCCCAGCAAAGAAGTGTAGACAAAAAATCCGGGCCATCCGAGGGCTTCAGAGACATAGCCCGAGGCGCCACCGATGATTTTTCCCGGCAGCGTAAACAGCGAGGAAAACAGCGCGTACTGAGTCGCCGTATAGGCAGAATTTGTCAGCCCGGAAAGATAGGCGATAAAGGCACAGCCAGCGAAACCTGAAGCGAGGTTGTCGCCGCTGATGACCAAGGCCAGTCCAGTCAAACCCGGGGCGTCCTGCAGTGCGAGCAGCGCAAATCCCAGATTGGAAAGGATGACCATGACTCCACCGACCATCAGAGAGCGGACAGCGCCGATGCGGAATACCATCACCCCGCCAATGATGGTTCCCAATATGGTCATCAGCACACCATAGAATTTGGCGATGCCGCCGATCTGCATCAGCGAGTAATTCATGTCCAGATAGAACGGATTCGCCATCGAACCCATGGTGATATCGGTCAGACGGAACAGGCCGACAAAACACAAAATTCCCAGCCCAAGCCGGAGCCCATTGCGGCTAAAGAAATCCAAGAACGGGCAGACCACGGCGCCGATGATCCACGCACCGACACCACGCAGTTTGCGCGGCCAGTGTGCATGCGATTCGAGCCAGGCCACCGCTCGCGCTTCGGCCTGTGGCCTGCTGCGATCGACGCTGGAGGCCGGCTCGGCAATACACAGCGTAGTGATAAGGCCTATCGCCACCAGTGCCGCCATCACGGCGTAAGCCGCTGACCAGCCAAATAGTTCAGCCAGAATCAGACACAGGGCGCCGGCGACGATCAGGCCAAGGCGATATCCGAGCTGATACGCAGCCGCCATGGCACCCTGACGCTCCAGCTCTGCCGCCTCGATACGATAGGCGTCAATCGCGATATCCTGGGTCGCCGAAGAAAATGCCACGAGCAAGGCACACCAGACCAGAGCTGAAAGATTCGCCGCAGGATCCTGCAGTGCAATTCCGCAAAGGCCCAGACCCATACCGAGCTGAGCAAGCAACATCCACGATCGCCGCCTTCCGAGCAGGCGGTGCAGTAGGGGCAGCTCGATGCGATCCACCACCGGGGCCCAGAAAATCTTGATCGAATAGGTAATGCCGACCCAGGACAGCAATCCAATCGTGCCGCGGCTGATCCCTGCCTGAGCCAGCCAGGCCGAGAGCGTGGAAAACACCAGGAGAAAGGGCAATCCGGCCGAAAAACCGAGAAAAAGCATGCCTGCCACTCGTGGATGGCGGTATACCTCAAAGGCCGCCCGCCAGCTGCGGGAGCCAGTGTCGGTCTCAGTCTGCATAGTCGACGATCAGCGGTGCATGGTCGGAAAATCGAGTGTCCTTGTAGACCGACGCCTGCTTGATCTTTGCTGCCAGCCCGGGACTTACCAACTGATAGTCCAGTCGCCAACCCACGTTCTTGTTGTAGGCATCACCGCGATTCGACCACCAGGTGTAAAGCTCTCCCTCTAGCTCGGGTTCCAGCATGCGGTGCGCATCGGTCCAACCCTGCTTACCCAGCAGCTGCGTCATCCACTCCCGTTCATGTGGCAAAAATCCCGAGTTCTTTTTATTTCCCTTCCAGTTCTTAAGGTCTTTTTCGGTGTGCGCAATATTCCAGTCGGCGCAGACCACGTATTCACGTCGGCTCTTGCGCCACTTGGCCATGACCGGGCCGAAATATTCGAGAAAGCGATCCTTGGCGGCCTGGCGCTCTGGCCCGGACGATCCGCTGGGCAGATAGACCGAAACCACCGACAGGTTACCGAAACGAAATTCGAGATAGCGGCCTTCATCGTCGAATTCCGGCGCACCAAGCACATCAATGATCTTGTCCGGCGCGGTTCGCGAGTAGATGGCTACGCCGGCGTAACCCTTTTTCTGTGCGCTCTTCAGGCGCACAGTCCAGCCCTTGGGAAAGAACAAAGGGTCTTTTTCGATATCCGCCAGCTGTGCCTTGGTTTCCTGAATACACAGGAGATCGGCTTTCTGCCGGGGCAGCCACTCAAACAAACCTTTCTTCGCCGCCGAACGAATGCCATTGGCATTCAGGGTAATGATGCGCATCTGCTCTGTATTTTCTTCTGATGATCTGAACGGGATGAGACATTATGCCGTTACATCTCCTGACTCGGTCCGAGTTTGGCCTCAGCGCGGGCTTGGCTCACAATAGCTCAAGACTAGAGACTGAAATCATGCAAGCCCATCAATCCACATTTATAGAACTCGCCCTTCAACACGGCGTACTACGATTCGGCTCCTTCACGCTCAAATCCGGTCGCGTCAGCCCCTACTTCTTCAATCTCGGCCAGATCAGTTCCGGCGCCGCCATGCGCAGCCTCGCCCAGTCCTACGCCAAGACCATACTGGCCAGCGGCGTGAAGTGCGACATGCTGTTTGGTCCAGCCTACAAGGGTATTCCACTGGTAACGGCCACGGCTTGCGCACTTGCCGAACAGGGCGAGGACTTGCCCTACGCCTACAATCGAAAAGAAACCAAGGACCACGGCGAAGGTGGGCTGCTGGTCGGCGCCGCACCCCGAGGCCGGGTTTTGATCGTGGATGATGTCCTGACCGCCGGCACCGCCATGCGCGAGGCCGTCATGCTGCTGAAGAATGCCGGAGCAGAGCCTGTCGCCGCAGTGGTCGCATTGGATCGGCAGGAAACCGGGCCATCAGGGGCTTCGGCAGTCATGGACCTGGAAAAGGAAACCGGGGTAAAGGTGATTCCGATGGTGTCCGTTCAAGATGTCATGCAATTTCTCAGCCTCGACCCGTCGATGATAGAGACACTCGGTGCGATGCGCGAATACCAGACCCGCTACGGCGTAAAATCAGCTCATATAGCTTCCTGACTTCTGCGATGCTCTCAATATTGAAGACCTCAAGCTCTGTCCTTGGCGCTGCCTGCTTGCTATTGGCAGCTGCGTCAGTGCCGCTGCACGCTGCCGAGCCCGGGCGTCTGATCAAGGTCAAGCTGGTGTGCTGGATCGACGACAACGGTCGGCGCGCCTGTGGCGACGTAGTGCCGCCCCGATTCGCCCAAAAGGAAAGAAAAATCCTGGATGACAAGGGCAGAACACGCAAAATCCTGCCCGCAGCATTGACCCCTGAAGAACGTGCGGCAAACGAGGAACGAGAGGCAGAGCAGGCGCGTGCAAAGCTGGCCAAGGAACAACAGGCTGCCCGTGACCGAGCCTTGCTGCAGACTTATGCGAGGGCCGGGGACCTGGTCGCGCTACGAGATGATCGCCTGGCAACCATGGACAGTCGAATTCAGTCGGCGCGAACCGCCGCCGGACGCGATCAGAAGGCCCTGTTCGACTTACGCACGCGACTGCCAGAGCAGGGCTCAAAAGTGAAGCCAGCTCCAAAGCTGCTGGCGAATATCGAAAATTTCGAGCAGCAGGTACGAGATAACGATCGGGCGATCGCCGAATCGTTGAAGGCCCGCGCCGAAATATGCTCCGATTTCTCACGCGATATCAGGCGCTTCCAGGAATTGAAGCTGGGTCGTGTCGAGCTGGTCAGCCCCTGCCCACCACTTGGCAGCCTGGGCCCCAAGGACAGCAAGAAAATCAATCTGTCTGCCGCCCGGGAATTCTTTGATCGCTTTACCCAACTGGAACGCAGCTTTGATCCGGCCATCATTTCACTCTATGCACCCGACGCGGTCGTGCGCGAGCGCGTGGTCTCAGCAGGGGGAGTCGTCGAACAGAATGACCTGAATCTGAAGCAATTCAGTCAAAGTGTCATCAGTCAGTTGGCTGCGCGTCGCGAAAAGCAAAAAACCCAGACTTATTCCGCTATCCAGGTCGTTGAGAGTGACGCGGGTCAAGCCAAAATCTATGCTATCCGCAGCGACAGTATCAGCAAGGAGTCAGCCCCCTTCGACATGCTCATCGAGCCGACGACGGACGGGTCCTGGCGCATCGTGGAACAAGGCATGCAAACGATGCATTGACCCTGGTTTTTTTATTGTAAAGGCGCGGCATTAACCGTGAATCAAGGTGCCAACCCCTTTGTCGGTAAACAATTCGAGCAGAACCGCGTGCGCAACTCGGCCATCGATGATCACTGCATTGCGCACACCGCTGTTCACCGCATCCAGCGCGTAACGCACTTTGGGCACCATGCCGCCTGAAATCGTCTCATCGGCGATCAGTGCCTCGACCTCGGTCACATTCAAGCCCGTCAGAATCTTGCCTTGCTTGTCCAGCACACCGGCAGCATTGGTCAGAAACATGACCTTCTCGGCCTGAAGCACCGAGGCGATCCTGCCGGCCGCCACATCCGCGTTTATGTTGAAGGCCTCACCCGAGGTCCCCGCACCGATGGGCGCAATGACCGGGATGAATCCACCGGACTCCAGATGATTGATCACCCTCGGATCGATTTTGTCCACCTCACCGACCTGACCGATGTCCTCTCCCTCGATGTTGAGTTTGCGCGCCCGAATCATGCCGCCGTCCTTGCCGGTCAAGCCCACGGCACGACCACCCTGTTGATTGATGGCTGACACGATGGCCTTGTTGACCAGACCGCCCAGCATCATCTCGACCACGTCCATGGTCTCGTCGTCGGTCACCCGCATGCCCTGTACAAATCGAGAGGTTTTACCCAGTTTTTCCAGATGGGTCCCAATCTGCGGGCCAGCGCCATGGACCACGACCGGGTTCATTCCCACGGCCTTCATCAGCACGATATCGCGCGCAAAAGACGAGATCATGGTGTCGTCCTTCATGGCATTACCGCCATACTTGACCACGATGGTCTTGCCCGCAAAGCGACGGATATAGGGCAGCGCCTCAGTCAGAACATGAGCGATATCGTGGGCGTTGGTCAGATCGAGCGTCATGGCAAAAACCGGAATTAGGTCGCGGCATTCTATCCGCTGCCGCGGCTCAGCCGGGTAAAAATGCCAACTGCGGCACAATATGAAACGAAGGAGACCCTATGATCCCGATCGATTTGAAACGCCGCCAGGTGCTTGCAGGCCTCGGCGCCGGGGCGGTGACTGGCAATCTGCTGGGGAGTCAGGCTGCACCCCTTGCCGACCGACCCAAGCGGTCCGAGGCACCGGAAAATGACCGGGTCGACGTCATCATCGTTGGCGCCGGCATCTCGGGGCTGGTCGCGGCGCGTGAACTGGCTCGGGCTGGAAAAAACGTGCTGGTCCTGGAAGCGCGTGACCGCGTCGGCGGCCGGACCTGGAGCGTGAAAGTCGCCCCAGGCGCCTTTGCGGAGATGGGCGGCACCTGGGTCGGGCCCACCCAGGAACGGGTTGTGGCGCTGATCAAAGAGCTGGGGCTGACTTTGTTTGATCAGTACAGCAGCGGCGAAACCGTTTATGTCGCCCGCGGTGCGCGCAAAACATTTAGCGAAAAACCGCCGCTGGGTGCGGTGCCGCCAGACCCGCTGATCATTCCCGACCTCGCTGTCGCTGCACGCTGGATCAACAGTCTGGCCAAGGAAATACCGGTCGGACAGCCCTGGCTGGCGGACGAAGCCGAATCACTGGACCGGCAGACACTCGAATCCTGGCTGCGATCACGCACGCTGAATATTCTGGGACAGACCGAAAAAAATCTCGCAGCAGGTTTTGAGGCGCTATTTGGCGCTGAAGCGCGCGAGATGTCCGCCTTATTTGCCTTGCATTATGTCGCCTGTGCCGGCACAGAAGGCATCAGCGGCACCTTTGAGCGCCTGCTCAATACCCGCAACGGCGCGCAGGAACAGAAGGTTGTCGAGGGCGCTCAGGCCATCTCCATGCGCATGGCGTCAGCGCTTGGAGACCGCGTTCGACTGTCCTCCCCGGTACGTCGCATCGTGCAGAGCGATTCTGGCGTCGAAGTATCGGGCGACGGATTTTCGGTGCGGGGCGCGCATGTCATTGTCGCCACGCCACCGATATTGGCGGCGCGCATCGACTATCAACCGCCCATGCCCCCGGAGCGCGACCAACTCACGCAAAGACTTGGATTCGGCTGGCTGATCAAGTGCGAGGCGGTTTACCAGAATCCGTTCTGGCGCGAAGACGGCCTGAATGGTTCTGCCGTCGTCAACGATGGCCCTGCGCGTACGATTTTCGACGTCTCGCCAGCGGACGCCAGCGTCGGCATGCTGCTCGGATTTGTCGGCGGTGACGGCGCTCGGAAATACTCGGGCAGACCTGAAGCGCTGCGCCAAGCCGTGATAGAAAACTTCGTCAGCTGCTTTGGCGAAAAGGCAAGAATGCCCACGCAGTGGCACGTCGCGGACTGGGCACAGGAACCCTGGACGCGCGGCTGCCCGACCTGCATCGCTCCGCCCGGCCTGCTGACCGGCTACGGCCCTGCACTGACAAAACCAGTGGGACGAATTCACTGGGCAGGGACCGAAACATCCGGATACTGGACTGGTTATATGGACGGCGCCGTCCGTGCTGGCGAGCGCGCGGCCAGGGAATTGCTGGGCGCCACCACCACAGACACGACCCCTGTTCTCATCGAGGAGCAAAGTATATGAATCTGATAGACCTCACTGGCAAACGCATTCTGATCACACAGTCCGACATTTTCATGGGGCCGGTGCTGAACAAACTGCTGAGCGAACTCGGCGCCGTGGTCATTGCTGATGAACGGCCCTTGCTGGCACCCGAACTCCCGCAACAGATTGTCGATGCCGCCGGCCATGTCGACGTACTGATCGCACACCTTGGCGCTCCAGCACCACACAGCGGCATTCTTGAAAGCACCGAGGACGAGTGGAAATCCATGTTCGCGCACATGGTGGATCCACTCCCCCGCCTCGCCCGCGCCGTGTTGCCACAGATGATTGAACGCGGCAGTGGCAAAATACTGTTGATGGGTAGCGCCTCAGCCTTGCGCGGCATGAAACGCGCTACCTCCTATAGCGCAGCGCGCGGCGCGCAACTGGCGTTCGCCCAGGCACTCGGCGTGGAAATGGCCCCAAAAAATATTCAGGTCAATGCCATCGCGCAGAATCTGGTCGACAACCCGACTTATTTCCCGCCAGAGGTTCAGTCCAACCCCAAGTTCAAGGAACGCATCAAGTGGGAGGTGCCGCTGGGTCGTCTGGTGTCAGCCGATGAGGACGCACGCTTTGCCGCGTATCTGTGCAGCGATGCCGCCAATTGCTTTGTGGGGCAGACGTTTCCGATGTGTGGTGGCTGGGTCCCGCGTTAGCAATGAGCAAGTCGCCCAAATCACTCTGTGACACAGCCGCGATCCATTGCTCGGCAGCAGGCCCCGGCTTGGCTTTAAGGCGAAGAGCTGGATCAAGCTCACCTCAGGCACTCGCCGCCAGCACCGTCCGCGGCGGCGTGCGCAGCGTGCGGCGCAGTGAAAGCCAGCCCAGTGCGCTCACCAGCACTGCGCCGCCCACGGTGCCTGCAAGCCAAAGACCGACACTGAATTCATAAGGCAGTTCGAAAATGCGTTGCGACAAAGTCCAGCCAATCGCCTGTGCAGCAGCAGCAGCAACCACGCCAGCAACCAGACCCAAAACCGCGTACTCGGCGATCAGGCCCAGTCGAATCGTGTGGTTACTCGCCCCAAGTGCGCGCAGCAAAGCAGATTCACGGACGCGCTCAGCACGTGTGCCTTCAATGGCGGCCAGCAGAACCGTCAGGCCGGCAGTCAGTGTGAACAGGAATATGAAACTCACGGCCGTGACCACGCGATCAAGAATGTTGCGCACCTGATTCATCATGGCTTCCAGATCCAGCGCAGTGACATTGGGAAAAGCGTCAACCAGATCACGTAGCAACGTTCTCTGTCCAGCTGGCAGATAAAAGCTGGTCAGCCACTGTGCGTCGTCTTCCTCGACCACGCCCGGTGGCAATACCAGAAAGAAATTGGGCCTGAAGCTGTCCCAACTGACTTTACGAATGTTGTAGATCGACAGCTCGATTTCGCGATCCGCGATCTGCAATTTCATGACATCCCCCAGCTTCAGATCGAGTCGCTCCACCGCGTAGTCATCCACTGAGAGCCAGGGCTTGCTGCGAGTGTCCGCAGGCCACCATTGACCTTCGAGCAGTCGGTTGTCGTCTTCAAATTCGTCGGTCCAGGAAATATTGAACTCGCGATTGATCCAGCGCCGTGTCTCCGGGTCTTCAAAGCTGTCTGCCGAGACGACTTCGCCGCGCAACTCCGTCATTCGTGCGCGGGTCATCGGCCACAGGCGCAGATCAGGAAATCCATGCTGGGTAAAGAACGCCTTTACCTCAGCGACCTGGTCGGTTCGGATGTTGATGAGAAATTGATTCGGCGCATTTTCGGGCAGGCGGCCTTCCCAGGCCTTGAGCAGGTCCTTGTGCACGATGCCCACCAGCAGCAGTGCCAGCAGCGCAAGGCCCAGCGCAACCGCTTGCCCGACGCTACTCATGCGCCGGCGGGCGATATTGGCCAGGCCGAATCGAACTGCAGTACCACCAGTCCGGCGCAGCTTGCCCAGCGCCTTGACCAGTAGCCAGGCCATGACCGCCATGAGCAGTGCCGCGGTCCCAGCCCCGATGATCACGATGGCCGCCAGCTTCAAGTCGCCAGTATGCAGGGCAATCAATCCCGCGGCGGCCAGTGCTGCAATCACACCGGCATAGCGACTGCCGCCGGCATCTGCCTGTCGCTGGAAAACACGGACTGGCGGGGTATGCCGCGCGGCCAGCCAAGGCGGCGCGGCGAAACCGAATACGAGCAGCAGGGAAAGCCCGAGGCTCCAGGCCGCCAGCAGCGGATTCACCGGCGGCAATCCAGACTGCATGAAATTGTCGGCAAAGCTTGCCGCCAATGCTTGTGCAGCGAGGCCACCGGCAATACCGACTGCGCCTGCGCTCAATGCCAGTAGCATCAGCCTGAGCATCGCGCGCCGGGCAAT
>JBFJJV010000112.1:0-10138 GCA_041635265.1 Panacagrimonas sp. | reverse complement strand
GAGGATCGGCAGCTTGCAGAATATCGGCAAGATTGGGTTGGGGGGGGTAGATCCATTCCGTATTTATCTGGTGTTTGAGCTTCTTCGCATCTGCACCTTCCATCTTGACCTCCCGCTCCCACCCCTCGGTATATACGGCCCCCCATGGACCCAGATCCAAACACGTCACATACTTAGGCTGGCTGTATGGGATTGTGGGTAAACCAAGAAGATCTGCCATAGCATTGTGTCCTGCTGACCTCCCCAGTGCCATGGCATGCTGACACGACATCATGGCGAAGTTGCCTTCATCGTCGGTTGCGGCCAAAGCCGCATCGCCCGAGGCAAACACGTTGGAGACGCCTATGACGCGCAACTCCCGGTCGACATGTAAACGGCCGGCTGCATCCCGCTGACCCGGAATCTGCTCGGTGAGTGCCGTCGCACGCAAACCAGCCGTCCAGATGATGGTGGACGCCTCGATACGTTCGCCGCTGGAAAGGTGCAGCCCACCGACATCAATACTCTCAACCGCGGCGCCAAGCCTGCAGCTCACGCCGACGGCCCTAAGAGCCCGCTCGATAACGGGCCGAGGGCCAGGCCCCAGATCTGGGCCGATCGCGTGCTCTCGCTCAAGGATGATCACACGGACATCGGTGTCTATGCCCAGGATCGTGCGCATGCGTGCGCCTATCTCGGCTGCAGTTTCTATACCGCTGAACCCTCCACCAACGACGACTACGGTGTTGCGCGCGGAGGTAGGCGGCATTTCAGATAGCTTGTGTAGGTGTTCATCGAGTTGCACGGCCTCATCGAACAGATCCACACTCAATCCGTGTTCGTGCAAGCCAGGCAGTGCCGGGCGAAAGAGCCGACTACCCGCTGCAAGTATGAGTTTGTCATAAGAGATAGTAGACAGGTTGCCTTCTGCATCAATCGCGTCGATTTCTTGTGCCGTTGTCCGGATCGTTTCAACGAGACCTTGGTGAAACTTTACGTTTGCTGCCTCGAGGAGCGGCAATAGGGGCGACTTCATCGCGTCTACGGGTGCTTCATAGAACCGGGGGCGGACATGCAGCTCAGGCGCGGGTGCCACGAGCAAAATTTCAACTGTCCCGTCGGACCGATTCGCTAGATGCAAAGCACGCGATGCGCTCAACGCGCTCCACATACCAGCAAACCCTGCGCCCACCACCAAGATGCGTTCTCTCATTGCAATACTCCAACGTTGTTGACTAGGTTTGTTCCTTACGGAGACGGTCACGACACACGTGCTCGCCATGTTTCTGACGCCAAAAACAGCCCCGCTATCGTGGGAATCGATTGACGCCATAACTACGATTGTATGAGTCGTAGACAAAACATGCAAGCACCCAAATTGCTTCGAAAGTAGACTACGATTTCACAAATCGTAGTATCATCAACTTCCGAACAAAAGCAGGAGAAAAAAATGCGAATCCCATTGCCAACGATAGAAAAGTGTCTCGCGGCCTGCGCTCTTCTGATGGCCGCCAGTGCGGGATCTGCCCACGGCCCGAGTGCGCCACGTGAAACTATCGTTCCTGCCTTTGCACACGCGATCACCAGTGTTCCAGGCAAGGTGGTCACCGCGCTTGTCGTCAGCTATCAGCCCGGTGGTAGGACGCCCCCGCATCGCCATGGCCAAGCGTTTGTGATCGGTTACGTGTTGGAAGGCTCGGTGCGAAGCCGTTTGGACAATGGCGAGGAGCAGATTTATCGCGCTGGTGAGAGTTGGACGGAAGGCCCGGGCGCGCACCATCTGGAGAGCGACAATGCAAGTGATATCGAGTCGGCCAAGCTCCTGGCCATATTTATCACAGACAGTAAAGACAAAGATCTGGTGATCTTCGATAAGCAATAGTCTGGTCGGCTATGATACTCAAATCGAATCAAAGTCACTGGGAATCGATTGAGTCACATCAGCGTTGGCGTCGAATACGGGTTGCATTGTTTGCTGTACCTCACCGGACCACCAAATGGGGTCTGGGTTGCCACCGTGCGCGACTTGGCTGACCTGCAAGGACTTCCTTTTGACTATGTTGCCAAGCTTTTCACCAAGTTGCGTAGAGCCGGTTTAACAGATTCGACTGAGGGCAAAAATGGAGGTTTTCGTCTGGCACGATCAGCCCATGAGATCAGCGTGCTTGATGTCGTACATGCCATTGACGGCGTCAAGCCACTTTTTGACTGCAAAGAAGTCCGTGTGCGGTGTGCACTTTTCAACGGACAGGCACCACGCTGGGCCACCGAGGGAGTCTGCTCGATTCACAGTGTCATGCTTGAAGCCGAACAGAAAATGATCGGAGCTCTGGCGGCGCAAAATTTGGCCAAGTTGGCGATGCAGACAGTTGCAAAAGCGCCGTCCACCTATGGGCCAAGTGTCGTGCACTGGATGCAATCGCGAAACACCCCGCCCTGAATTTCGCTTTTCCCCCTAAAGGGAACGGTTCGAGCTATTTCGTGAAAGCGCGTGTTTGGGTGTGAGGGGCCGATCCTTGCTTCAAGCGGCGCACTAGATGGCATGACGCAACAGCAGATCACAGGTGAGGCGAATGTGGGACTCTAGGGCAAGGGCTGCGCGGGCTTCCTGGCGTGCCACAGCAGCGGCATAAATACTGGTGTGCTCTTCGTGCACATTGCGCTGCACAGTCTGAGTCGCGCCCATACGGATGGCGACGTGCCTGTAGCGCTCGCCATGGCGGTAAAGAATGCTGAGCAGGTGCTTGGTCCACGGGGAGCGATGGGCTGCGATCAGTGCTTCATGGAAGCGCTTGTTCGCGGGCTCCCAATGGTTGGGTTCCAAACCACCTCGCTGGAGTTCGGCCTGCGAGAGTGTCTCAAAAGCAAGGGTCAACTCGGTCTCCCACTGAGCCGATCCATGGCGGATTGACTGCCGCAATGCCTCTGTCTCCAACATCACCCGGGTGTCCGTGAGGTCCTTGAGGTCGCCGAGCGAAATTTCGCTGACCCGATATCCGCGTTGGCCTTCCACCGTGACCAGCGCATCAGAGACCAGCAGCGCCAAGGCTTCTCGCAGGGTACCAGCACCTACCTCATAGCGGTCTTTCAAATGCTCGACGCGAAGCCGCTCACCCGGCGCAAGATGACCTTGCACAATGTCTTGGCGCAGATCGAAATATGCCCGTTCTGACAAGGTGCGGGGCGAATCATTGGTCGCGCGCAGCAGGTGATCGCTGAAGGCATCGATTGGCAACATCGCCTTTTGTAGCGGAAGTTCGGTTCCAGGCTTCATTCTGAAACCTCGCCAGATTCCTGACGTTTGAGGCGGTAGGCCAGTTGCGGTCGAGTCAGTCCCAACAACCGCGACGCGCCGGAGAGGTTTCCGCCACAACGCTCAACCGCCATGGCCAGCACCTGTGCCTCCAATTGTCCGATTGGCACCCCACTGTCCACGATGCGTTCACACAGCGCCGTGCTGTTCGCCGGCACGATGTGGGCGAGGCGGCCGTGATCGTCCACACCGTCCTGCCGGGTCGCTGGCAAATTGGGAAACAAGTGTTCCAACTCCACGGTCGTACCTTGGGCCGCGAGGATCACACCGCGCTCGACCAAGTTTTCCAGCTCCCGCACATTGCCTGGCCAATCGTGGTGCATCAGCGCTTGCAAGGCCCGATCCCCCAAGCCATTGAGTCGTTTGTTGTGCAGCGCGGTGAATCTGGCCAACAGATGGTTGGCTAGCGGCTCGATGTCGGCAACACGCTCCCTTAGTGGCGGAATACAAACCGGGTAGACGTTGAGGCGGTAGAGAAGGTCGCGGCGAAAACGGCCTTGCGCAACGGCTTCTTCTAGATTCACATTGGTTGCAGTGATCACGCGCACATTGACCTTGCGCGCACGCTCCGCACCCACGCGCTCGATCTCGCTTTCTTGCAAAACACGCAACAGTTTCGCTTGCGCGGCCATGGGCAAATCGCCCACTTCGTCGAGAAACAGGGTGCCGCCGTCGGCTCGTTCAAACCGACCGGCCCGCGCTGCGTGAGCCCCGGTGAACGCCCCCTTCTCCACCCCGAACAACTCGGCTTCGATCAACTCTGCGGGCAAGGCCGCGCAGTTGACCGCGACAAAGGGCCCGGTGGCATGGTTCGAGTGCGCATGCAGCGCGCGCGCGAACCGCTCTTTGCCAACGCCCGTCTCGCCTGTCAGCAACACAGTGACCTGGGTGCTGGCCGCGCGCAACATCAGGTCGTATGCGTGTTGAAAAGCAGGCGAATTCCCAATCAACATCCCCCCTGAGGTGCTCGGCTCCAGGCGGGTCTTGAGGGCTTCGACCTGTCGACTGAGCGCGTCCATCTTGTCCAGCAAGGAGTCGTCCTCAAAATAAGGAAGATAGGCGTCGCCATCGGGCCATTCGTCAATGGGCTTGCCCACGATGTGGCAATGGTCGTGTCCGCAGGCGCCGCACTTCACCTCTTTGAAAAGAATCAGCTTGCCCATAAACGCGCTGGTGTATCCACTGGCATAGCCCAACAAGATCCAGCAGGCCGGCTCCTCAACCACGCCATACGCCAGGCGGTGCGCATGGGCCTCCCACGAATCGTCCCAGCGGAATTCCCCTTCGTAGTGTCCGGCGGCAATGTCCATTTTCAGGTGCAGCGGCGTCACGCGCGCAGCGCCTTCCAGCATATGCAGCTGCGGCCCGACCATAAACATTTCCTCCGGGCTGCGGTCGCCCCGCGTCTTGTTGGCAAACTCCGCATCGTGTCGACCACTGGCATAGCCCATGCGGGTCAACAAACGACGGGTGTGGGTGCTTCCGACGGAGGTAATCAGGTCTTGGCGCAGTGCACTGAGTGCCGCCGTATGCAACAGCAACATGCGCCGCTCGCCCAGCCAGATCGCACCGCTGCGCGGCTCGAAGCGCAGTAGCTTGCGCAAATCGGCGTCTGGTGGGTAATGCAAATTCGTATCCACGCTGTCTCCTGAAGCCTCTGGCTCAGCGGGGCCAGATTCTCGATATTTTGACCGCACCGCTTGCTCATTGCAAGCCAGGCCACTTGACGACTTGATTTGATCATTTCATCAACTTCGGGGTTTTCAACCCCATCATTTCATGAAATTCAGGCGAACAAGCTTGTCTTTTGGTTGAGGGTTTCCACCTATCAAGGACATCCGATCCGGCTTCGGCACATCAAATATTTAAGGGTATTCCCTTAAATATCGAGATTTATGACTGTGATCGGGCAATCAGGCACGCCCTGTGCAATAGGTAGAGGCCACACCGAGTCAGCTTATGTCCACCGATCAACCCCCTACCAGTAAAGAAAGCCCATCCGTCGATCTCCGGAGCAAGTACGTACGGCTGCTGGAGCGCCGAGCGGACGGCCTGGTCAGTTTCGAGTTTTCGATCGGCTGGCATGAGCTGGCGGTGGAGCTGGTGTTGCCCAGCGCCGCGTTCGATGAGTTCTGCACCACGAACCAGGTGATCTGGCGCGACAACTGAGTTCGCCGCCCACAACAACCCAACGGAGACAAGACCCGATGAACATTGACCTGCAGGCGCGCGAGATTACCCCGCTGCGCAACACCTTTGCCCACGTTGCCAAATACATTGGCCACGACAAAACCGCCTCGCGCTACCAGGAAGCCACGATCGGCGCTCAGCCGATGACCAACTTCCACTACCGGCCCACCTGGGATCCCGCGCATGAAATCTTTGACGCCTCGCGCAGCCAGGTTCAGCTCGCCGATTGGTATGCGCTGAAAGACCCTCGCCAGTTCTATTACGCCAACTGGGCCATGACCCGCGCACGCCAGCAAGACTCGGTGGAGGCCAACTTCCAGTTCGTCAACCAGCGCGGCATGGTGTCGATGATCCCCGACGCGGTGCGGGAAAAGGTGCTGGCTATTCTGCTGCCGATGCGCCATGCCGCCTGGGGCGCCAACATGAACAACGCGTCTATCGCGGCCTACGGCTTTGGCACCGCGTTCACGGCACCCGCCATGTTCCACGCCATGGACAACTTGGGTGTGGCGCAGTACCTCACCCGTCTTGGCCTGGCACTGGCCGAGCCCGAGGCGCTCGATGTGGGTAAGCAAGCCTGGCTGAAGGCCCCCGAGTGGCAAGGTGTGCGCCGCTACGTGGAAGACACGCTGGTGGTGCAAGACCCGTTTGAACTTTTTGTGGCGCAAAACCTGGCGCTCGACGGTCTGCTTTACCCACTGATCTACGGCAGCTTTGTCGATGACCACATCGCCCTTCAAGGTGGCACAGCCGTGGCCATGCTCACCGCGTTTATGCCCGAATGGCACGACGAAACCGCGCGATGGGTCGATGCCGTGGTCAAGACCGCCGCTGGTGAAAACGAGGCCAACCGGCAGCTGATCGCGCAATGGACCCGTGACTGGGCAGACCGCGCACAGGCAGCGCTGTCGCCGCTCGCCCGCCTGGCGCTGGCTGAACACGGTGAAGCCGCCTTGACCGAAGCCCGCGAAAAGCTCGATGCCCGCAGCCGCAAGGCCGGAGTGTTGGCCTGACTCAAGCCCTATTTACCAGGAACACCCCATGTCCAACGTATTCATTGCCTTCCAGGACAACGAAGAATCCCGTCCTGTGATCGAGGCCATCACCGCCGACAACGAGCAAGCCAAGGTGGTGCACTCGCCCGGCATGGTCAAGATCGATGCCCCCGGCAGCCTGACCATCCGGCGCCAAACCATCGAAGAAATCACCGGTCGCCCGTTCGACCTGCAGGCCATTCAAGTCAATCTCGTCACGCTCTCGGGCCACATCGACGAAGACGACGACCAGTTCACTCTGAGCTGGAGGCACTGAATGCACCCCCTGCGCCGCTTTGCGTCTTGTCCCTCTCCTTTGGGAGCAGGAGGCTCCCAGTGGCCTGGCGAAGCCAGTTCCACAGGGGCAGCGACCGAACGCCGTGCGCGCCGTTGATTCACTGAATTTCACAAGGAGACAAATATGGACACCCGTGTCAACAAGAAAAAGCTCGGCCTGAAAGAACGCTACGCCGCCATGACCCGAGGCCTGGGCTGGGAAACCAGCTACCAGCCAATGGAAAAGGTTTTCCCGTACGACAAGTACGAAGGCATCAAGATCCACGATTGGGACAAATGGGAGGATCCGTTCCGTCTCACCATGGACGCCTACTGGAAATACCAAGGTGAGAAAGAGAAAAAACTGTATGCGGTGATCGAGGCCTTTGCGCAGAACAACGGCCAGCTTGGCGTGAGCGATGCACGCTACGTCAACGCCCTCAAGCTCTTTATCCAGGGTGTGACACCACTGGAGTACTACGCACACCGCGGCTTTGCCCACGTGGGTCGGCAGTTCACCGGTGAGGGCGCAAGGGTCGCCGCGCAGATGCAAAGCGTGGACGAACTGCGTCACTACCAGACCGAAACGCACGCCCTCAGCCACTACAACAAATACTTCAACGGCCTGCACCAATCCAACCACTGGTTCGATCGGGTCTGGTATCTGTCAGTGCCCAAGAGCTTCTTTGAAGATGCCATTTCAGGCGGCCCGTTTGAATTCCTGGTCGCGGTGAGCTTTTCGTTCGAATACGTGCTCACCAACTTGTTGTTTGTGCCGTTCATGAGCGGCGCGGCACACAACGGGGACATGTCCACCGTGACCTTTGGCTTCAGCGCGCAAAGCGACGAGTCGCGTCACATGACGTTGGGCATCGAGTGCATCAAGTTCCTGCTGGAGCAAGACCCGGCCAACGTGCCCATCGTTCAAGGCTGGATCGACAAGTGGTTCTGGCGCGGCTACCGCCTGCTCACCCTCGTGGCCATGATGCAGGACTACATGCTGCCCAAGCGCGTGATGAGCTGGAAAGAAGCCTGGGAGATGTACGCCGAAGACAACGGCGGCGCGCTCTTCAAAGATCTGGCGCGCTACGGCATTCGCGAGCCCGCTGGTTGGAAGCAAGCCTGCGAAGGCAAGGACCACATCAGCCACCAGGCCTGGAACACTTTCTACAACTACAGCGCGGCCGCACCCTTCCACACCTGGGTGCCGAGCGAAGAAGAAATGCAGTGGTTGTCCGAAAAGTACCCAGACAGCTTTGACAAGTACTACCGCCCACGCCTGGAGCACTTGCGCGAGCAGCAGCAAGCCGGCAACCGCTTCTACAACAAGACGCTGCCCATGCTGTGCAACACCTGCCAGATTCCAATGATGTTCACCGAAGAGGGCGACCCGACCCAGATCTGCTACCGCGATTCGGAATACCTGGGCAACCGCTACCACTTCTGTTCCGATCACTGCAAAGGCATCTTCGATCACGAGCCCGAAAAGTACGTGCAAAGCTGGTTGCCCGTGCACCAGATCTACCAGGGCAACTGCTTCAAACCGGGAACCGACCCAACCGCCGAAGGCTTTGATCCGCTGATGGCCGTGCTCGATTACTACGAGATGAACGTGGGCCGGGACAACTTCGATTTCGAAGCCTCGGAAGATCAGAAGAACTTCGCTGCCTGGCGCGGCGAAGCTGTGAAGGGAGAAGTGAAATGAGCGTCGTTGCCCTCAAACCCTACGACTTTCCGGTGAAAGATGTGCACGAAAACTTTCCCGCGCCTTTGCTCTACATCGGCTGGGAAGGCCATCTGTTGTTCTGCGCACCGTTCTGTCTACCGTTGCCGCCGGACACGCCCTTTGGCGCCTTGGCCAGCGGCATATTGCCGGGCATCTTTGGCTACCACCCCGACTTCGCCCAGATCGACTGGGACAAGGCCGAATGGAAGAAGAACGGTCAAGCCTGGAAGCCCGACCCGACCAAGTCGTTGGCCGACAACGGTTTGCAGCACAAGGACGCCATCCGTTTCCGTTCACCCGGGCTCACCGGCATCAAAGGCAGCGGCAGCTAGTGCATCGCACCGGTCGGCGGCCACCCACACCAGGGTACCGCAAGCGGTCAGAGCCGTCGTTCTTTCACCCGTTCCACCTTCTTTTCTCATGTACCAAGTCACCATAGAACCGCTGGGTGCCACGATCGACGTGGAGGAAGACCAGACCGTGCTCGACGCCGCGTTGCGCCAGGGTATCTACATTCCACACGCCTGCTGCCATGGCTTGTGTGGCACTTGCAAAGTGCAGGTGCTCGATGGCGAGGTCGATCACGGTGCGGCGAACCCCTTTGCGTTGATGGATTTTGAGCGCGACGAGGGTAAGACGCTGGCTTGTTCCTGCACGCTGCAGAGCGACACCACCATCGAAGTTGATATGGAGGAAGAGCCCGATGCGGAGATGATTCCCGTGCGCGACTTCGGCGCCACGGTGGAATGCATCGAGGTTCTCACGCCCACCATCAAGGCCTTGCATCTCAAGCTCGACACACCGATCCATTTCCAGGCGGGGCAATATGTGCAGTTGGCCATCCCCGGCCTGGGGCAAAGCCGGGCCTTCTCGATCGCCAACCCACCCGCGGATGTGCTGGCCCGCAGCGTCATTGAGCTGCACGTGCGACAAGTCCCCGGAGGCGCCGGAACCAGCTATTTGCACGAGACGCTGAGGACAGAGGACCGGCTGCAGCTCACCGGGCCTTACGGGCGATTTTTTGTACGGGCCTCGGCGCAGCAACCCATGATCTTCATGGCCGGTGGTTCTGGCCTGTCCAGCCCGCGCGCCATGATTCTGGATCTGCTGAATACAGGGTGCAAGGAGCCGATCACCCTGGTCTATGGGCAACGCTCGCGCGAGGAGCTTTACCACGACGCGCAGTTCCGCGCGCTGGCCGACAAACACCCGCAGTTCACCTACGTGTCTGCGTTGTCCAGCGAGCCCGACGACTCCGATTGGACCGGCGCACGCGGCTTTGTGCATGAAGCCGCCAAGGCCCACTTCCCAGAGGGATTTGCCGGGCACAAAGTCTATTTATGTGGCCCGCCACCCATGGTGGAGGCCTGCATTGGTACGTTGATGCAAGGGCGTTTGTTTGAGCGCGACATCTACACCGAAAAATTCATTTCCGCCGTGGACGCAAACGCCCACCGAAGCCCATTGTTCAAGCGTGTTTAGAAGACAACCACCATGGATTTTTCGTTCGACACACGCCCAAAAGTCAACGTTCACGTGACGCAGACCAATGAGGCGTTTCTCTGTGCCACTACCGAAAGCCTATTGCAGGGCATGTTGCGGCTTGGTCGCAAGGGTATT
>JBFJJV010000111.1:0-10157 GCA_041635265.1 Panacagrimonas sp. | reverse complement strand
TCTCGCCACCGAAGTCGAAGCGGGCTGGTTCGAGGTACTTGCGAGCGAGCAGCTCGAGCAGATGCGTGCCCTGGCGGCCGGGGCGCAAGCGGCTTCGGCAGAGCTCGCACAACGCTACTTTGATGCCGGCAATATCAATCGCCGCGAACTCGCTCTGGAAAAAGCCGCTGCTAGCGAGGCGCAGCTGGCCTTGCTTACGGCACGGGCGCAGGCATTCGCGGCACGCTCCGCATTGAATCGACTCATGGGCCTCACGGCAGAGCAGAACCAATGGACGCTCGTGACAGGGCTGCCCGAGCCGCTGGCACAGGAGCACTCGCTCGAAGCGCTTCTGAAGCTCGGCATCGACAACCGACTCGACGTCTTGAGCCTGCGCCGACGCGCTCAGGCCATCGCAGATCGTTATGGGCTTGTACGCCACACCCGACTCATCAACGAGATTCGGATCGGCGCGGAGCGCGAACGCGACTTTGACGGCACCGTCAACTCGGGACCCACCATTGAACTGGCGCTTCCCCTGTTCAACTGGGGCGGCGGACGTAGCGCCGCGATCCGGGCTGAAATGCAACAGGCCGAAGCAGCGCTGGATGAAAAAGTCCTCGACGTCTCGAATGAGGTGCATCTGCAATCGAGCAGGGTTCTGGCTCACAAGGCGCGCGCCAATGAGTACCGCAAGCGCCTGATTCCAAGTCGAGAAGAGGCGGTGGCCCGCGCGCAGGAAGAGCAAAATTTTATGCTCATCAGCATCTTTGAAGTCATACAGGCGAAGCAGGGCGAGTACGAGGCATATGCCGGATATATCGAATCGGTCCGCGACTACTGGACCGCCCGCACTGAACTGGCGCGAGCGCTTGGTCGAACACTTCCGAATAGCGATACGGCGGCGAATACCACGCTCGAGCCCACTGAAATGCTGCAGCCGAAGCGTGCCGGCATGGATCATTCAACACACGGAGGCCGATGATGAATTCTCCCCACTTTTCGCGACGCCGATTGCTGCAGATTGCGGCAGGCGCGGGTCTTCTCGGCACACTGCCACGCAATGTCTCCGCACAACACGAGGGACACGACATGGGTACCATGGCGCGCGCCATGGAAGCGATGGAAAAACCGCGTTTCTCGGTGCGCCCGCCCCCGGCAGAAATTGCGCCGCCGTCAGCGGTGAAAAGACACCCGCAAGGCTATCTGCCGGTGCGCACCCTCAATGGCTGGACGCTGCCCTACAAGATGAATGCCGGCGTCAAGGAGTTTCATCTGGTTGCTGAAGAAGTCGAGCATGAGTTTGCGCCAGGTTCGCGAGCCAAATGCTGGGGCTATAACGGCACAACGCCTGGCCCCACGATCGAAGCGGTCGAAGGCGATCACGTGCGCATCTTCGTTACCAACCGACTCGGTGAATGGACCAGCGTGCATTGGCACGGTCTGGATGTGCCAGCGGGTTATGACGGCGTGGGTGGGCTCAACCAGCCGCATATCCAGCCGGGTGAAACCTATGTGTACGAGTTCACGCTCAAGCAACACGGCACACATATGTACCACCCGCACGCCGACGAAATGACGCAGATGGCTTTCGGCATGATGGGCTCGTTCATCATCCATCCCAAGGCGGGTGAGCCCGTGCCGATCGATCGGGACTACTGCTTTTTGTTGCACAACTGGGCCATGCATCCCGGAACCTACCGGCCCGACCCCGCGGTCATGGTCGACTTTGATCTGTGGACCTTCAATAGCAAGACATTTCCGGCCATCGAGCATCTGGTGGCGCGCACCGGCGAACGCACGCGCATCCGCATCGGAAATTTATCCATGTGGAATCACCCCATGCATCTGCACAGCAATCCCTTCTGGGTCACCGGCAGCGATGGCGCTCGGTGGCCACAGTCGCAGTGGCGACGAGAATCGACCGAGATCGTGGGGGTCGGTCAGATGCGCGATATTGAATTCATCGGCAAGGAGCCGGGTGATTGGGCTTTTCACTGCCATATGGCCCATCACACCATGGGACCCATGGGCCATGATCTGCCCAATCCGACCGGCGTCGATCAGCGCAGGGTCGAGGCGAAAATTCGCCAGCTGCTGCCGGGCTACGGTGCCATGGGTGAATTTGGCATGGCTGAACACAGCGCTCATGTCGCAGCTGGTTTGCCGGGGCCGGAGAACACCTTGCCGATGATGGGCGGCGAGGGTCAGTTTGGCCCGATCGAAATGGGCGGCATGTTCACCGTCTTCAAAGTACGTGAGCAACTCAAAACGGGCGATTTCACCGACCCCGGCTGGTACGACTATCCGGAAGACAAAATTTCCCGCAGGGTCAGCAGTGATCCTGATTTTGGTGATCCGCCGCGGCGCGATCCCTATGGCAAGTCTGAAAAACCTGAAATGCTGACTAAGGCGAAGATGCCTGAGCCCGCTTCAATGCCGGGTATGGATCACGCCAATCACGGCGGGTCAGCAGGGAAGGAATGAGCACGTTCAAGGTTTGTTGTTCGCATCCGGCCAACAGAGCAAAAAAGCCGACAAACGGACTTGACCCTGGAGTAAGGTCTAGAGTGCAAGCTGGGTGCGAGAGTGGAGAAAAAGTGATGTACAGAATCAATATTGGTGCCGCGGCGAAGGCGGCGGGAATCGCGGTTGATACGGTGCGCTACTACGAGCGTGAGGGTTTATTGTTGCAGCCGCAAAGAAGTGCAGCTGGCTACCGCCAATTTGACCGTCGTGACGTCGAACGCCTGCAATTCATCCGCAGAGCCAAGGCGTTGGGATTTACTCTGTCAGACATTGCCGAGCTGCTGAGACTGCAGGACGGTGGTGGCTCGCGATCGCAAGTGCGCGCCAAAGCCAGAGAACGTATCGCCAATCTCGACCACAAGATCCGTGAATTGACCGCTATACGCGAGGCATTGAGCGCTCTGGAAGAAAAGTGCCACGGCCGCGGAAGTATTGCGGGGTGCCCGATTATTGAAGGGGTTCAGGCCGTATCTATCGCCCCGACATTGGAGTCCTGAAATGAAGATAAATCAAACAGAGGTGGCTGTTGAAGCAGATCTCGGCATGCATGATTCCTAGCAAAGGCTCAGGTGCTCGAGTGCATGCTTTGATCCAATTCGTGAACGCGAGCTGCCCTTGGCATAATGGCCAAGGGCGTAGACTAGTCCGCACTGCACCTGCGAATTCAAGACAGCATTTTTCTCTCATCATGCTTCGTTATCTGCTCATTGCCCTGATGCTCTGGTCCGTGCCGTTTGCGCAGGCAGGCATGATCATGAGCTGCAGCATGATGGGCGGCGAGCAGGTTCGGCACTGCTGCTGCGATGACGATGTCCGCCCGCAGCCGCCCTGTGATCGCGAAGATGCCGGCCCTTCGCAGACGCCGTGTTGCCAGCTTGAGCTTGAGAAAGGCCAGGCGGATGCCGTGGCCGACTTTGCTGCCGGATCAGGTGTGCTTAAGAATGCGTTCTCAAGCAGCCCGGATATCGCGCCGCCGTTGCTGTCCATGATCAAGCTCTACGCGCGGGCGCTCAGGCCTCAGCCGCCATGGGCTTCGCGCCACATGCCCGCGGTATCTGCTGGTAGAGATATTTACTTGCGAACCGCGCGACTGCGCATCTGATTGTTTGCCTGCCGGCCCTCTCAGGGCCGGTTTCTGTGACGCCTGCGACGGTCTGTCGCAGGGATTTCCGCATCGTCATGTAGAGGCAAGCCATGAACGTATTATTTTTTCGCCTATCACTTCGCGCACTGATCTGCCTGTTGTCCCTCGCCGCTAGTGCAGCATCCGCGGCGACACTGCAAGCAGAGCAATTGGAGCAGCAAGTCCTGCAACGCAATGCCGGCCTGACCGCCACCCGTGCAGCAGTGCGTGAGGCGCTGGCCCGGGTTCGTATGGTCCGCGCGCTGCCCGATCCCAGTATTTCCGCCGCAGTTGCCCCACTGTCGCTCGGCGGCTTTCGCGAATCCTCGGGCAATCGCCGTAATACCAATGTGCGCCTCGAGATCGGCCAGGAATTGCCCTGGCCCGGAACCTTGGGGCTGCGCGAAGACGCCGCGCGTTCGGAGGCGGATGCGGCACTGCAGGATGTGTCCTCGCTACGCCTGCAACTGGCTGCGCTGAGTGCTGCGGCCTATGCCGAATGGTATTACGTCCATCGCGCCCTGCAGATCAATCAAAGCAATCTGCTGCTGGTCGACGAACTTCGCCAGCTTGCAGAGAATCGCTACGCCACCGGCTTGGCCTCACAGCAGGACGTGCTGCAGGCTGAGGTGGAAATGCAGCACTTGCGACATCGTACGATCACCTTGCAACGCCAGCGCGTTGTGGTCCAGGCGCGCATCAATGGCTTGCTCAGCCGTCCTGCGGATACGGCGCTGGACGCCCCTGCGGGATTGACTGAGCCTTCAGCGCTGCCCAGCTATGCCGCCTTACAAATCCAGGCCCTGCGTGATCATCCGGAGCTGAAGCAATTGCGGAAATTGATTGCGGCAAACCGCGCGAGAGAATCACTCGCCGATAAGGCCTTCTATCCTGACTTCGAGATTTTTGGCGCTTATAACAGCTTGATGAATAGCGAAGAGCAGCGATGGCTGATCGGCGCCGGCATCAATTTGCCTATTGCCCGCGACAAGCGTCGCGCCGTTCAGGATCTGGCGCAGGCGACCACCGCACGACTGCAGTATCAATTGGAAGATCGTCGCGCCCAACTGCTCAGCCAGCTAGAACAGAGTCGCGCAGCGGCGGCGGAGGCCGCGCATGCTGTTTTGCTCTATCAAACGCAATTGATTCCACGCACCGGCGAAGCCCTGAGCGCAGCCCGCGCGGAGTACGGCTCCGGCGCCGGCGCCTTCAGCGATGTGATTCAGGCAGAGCGATTCAAGCTGCAGGCCGAACTCGAGCTGGAGCGCAATCGCGCAGACTACTTCGCTGCACGCGGTGAGTTGAGGCGCTGGACCGGAGGCACATTGCCGGAAACAACCGTGGTCTCGGAGGTGCAGCATGAAACGCGCTAAGAAAACCCTGCTCCTGCTTGTCCTGATTGTTCTTTTTGTGGCGGCAGGATTCCTTGCGGCTGCTGTTTGGAATGCGCACAGCATGAAGTCCAATCAGGACGTGGATGTTTTGAAGGCCCCTGTGCTGCCAGTGAAGGACGGCGAGGGCTTCTACACCGTTGGAAATTTCCGTATGCAGATAGAGGTGCTCGGAGCGCAGACCGATCGGCTCATCGTCGGAAAGAATCGCTTGCAGCTGAGCTTGCGGTCCTTGGATGGGGAGCCCCTAGAGGGTGCAGAAGCGCGCCTCGCGGTGCAGCCGGATGAGGCTGCAGGCTCCAGGCGCGATTCCAAATGGACTCGGATGCGGGCACTCGGAAGCGGTCTGTATGAGGCTGAACTGCTGCTCACGAGTCAAGGCCGGCACGTACTCGCCGTCGACGTCGAAACCGAGACTTTGGGTCACGGTGATCTGGTTCTGGATTTTGCAAGCGGTATTGCGGGCTTGAAGGCCGCGACGGCGACGCCCGAGGGGATCGCCTATTACACCTGTCCCATGCACGGCTCGATACGCGAGGCCGGTCCGGGTCAGTGTCCGATTTGCAGCATGACCTTGATCCCCGTTCACCAGGAGCAGCTCGCTTCAGGCCTCATCACCGTCGACGCCGAACGCCGGCAACTGATCGGCGTGAAGATCGGGGAGGTCACTCAAAGAGACATGATCAAGACCATCCGCGCCGTCGGAAAGGTGGTTTATGACGAGCGCCGCATCAGCAATGTCAGCCTTAAATTCGATGCCTGGATTGGTGATCTGAAAGCAAATTCTCTGGGCATGCGGGTCGACCGCGGGCAGATATTGTTTACGGTTTACAGCCCTGAGCTGTTCTCCGCTCAGCAGGAATATCTGGAGAGCCGGCGCAGACTAGCCAGTCGCGACCCGCAAGATTCTCTGGTGCAGGCGGTCAAGCGTCGACTGATGTTGTGGGACATCAGTGCGGCGCAGGTGCGCGCTTTGGAGCGACGCGGAAAAGCTCTCGAATATCTGCCGATCTTTGCGCCGAACTCGGGGACGGTCATTGACAAATCTGTGGTTGACGGCAGCTATATGAAAGCAGGCGGTTCCCTTCTGCGTATCGCGGATCTGTCCACCGTCTGGGTCGACGCCGAAGTATACGAGGCGGACCTGCCGCTGATTTCCCAGGGCATGGATGCAGAAGTGAGGCTCGCCTATGGCCCACAGCAGACGCGCAAGGCCAAGGTCGATTACGTCTACCCTTATCTGCAGGAAAACACCCGAACTGCGCGTATCCGTCTGGAACTGGACAACGCCGATGGCGCGCTCAAGCCGGATATGTACGCCGAAGTACGCCTGCAGGCGGATTTGGGCCAGCGACTGGCGGTGCCTGAGGAAGCCGTGCTGTTTGCAGGTGAGTCACGGGTCGTGTTTGTGGATATGGATGAGGACGGCAAGCTCAAGCCGGTGCGGGTCAAGACCGGTCAACGCGTCGACGGCTTCATCGAGATTATTGAGGGCCTCGATCCGGGGGAGCGAGTTGTAACTTCTGGCAATTTCCTGATTGCGGCAGAAGCCAAGCTCAGGACGGGGATCGATCAATGGTAGCGGGGCGGGGCGAGCCGTCGCACAAGCCCGGCCTGCTCGCCGGAATCATTGCGGCCAGCGCGAGAAACTGGCTGCTCACCCTGATGCTGGTCGCAGCGGCCTCATTGTGGGGTTATCGCTCCTTGATCAACGCGCCGCTGGATGCCATTCCGGATCTGTCTGACGTGCAGGTCATTATTGCGACCGACTGGCCCGGGCGTAGTCCGGATCTGGTGGAAGATCAGATCACTTATCCCCTGAGCACGACCCTGCTGGCGGCACCCGAGGTGAAGTTTGTCCGTGGGCAGAGTTTTCTTGGCGTGTCTTTTGTCTATGTCATCTTTGAAGACGGCACGGATATTTACTGGGCGCGCTCACGCGTTCTTGAATATCTCAACTCTGCCAGCAAGCGCCTGCCGCAAGGCGTGACGCCGAGCCTGGGTCCGGACGCGACCGGCGTGGGCTGGGTCTACCAGTACGCGCTGATCGACAAATCGGGGCAGAACAGTCTGGCGGATTTACGGGCGCTGCAGGATTTCAATCTGCGCTATGCACTGGAGTCGGTCGAGGGCGTGGCCGAGGTGGCAGCGGTGGGCGGCTACGAAAAGGAGTACCAGATCAATCTGGATCCGAATCGTCTGGCCTCCTACAAGATTTCATTGCGACAGGTGATCGAAGCCGTGCGTCGCTCGAACAATGATGTCGGCGGGCGTGTTCTGGAAATCTCTGGTCATGAACAGTTTGTGCGCGGCCGCGGCTATGTGAAGTCCACTGCCGATCTGGAGAAAGTAGTGCTTGGCACGAGTGATACCGGCGTGCCCATTCGCGTTGCTGACGTGGCCAGCGTCACTCTCGGCCCCGCTATGCAGCGGGGTGCCGCCGAGCTTGACGGTGAAGGGCTTGCAGTCGGCGGCATCGTGGTGATGCGTTTCGGAGAGAACGCGCTGAATGTCATCGCGCGCGTCAAACAGCGCCTGCTTGCGCTGCGCAGCACGCTGCCGGACGGCGTCGAAGTGGTGACCGTCTACGATCGATCCAGTTTGATCGAGCGCGCTATAGAAACGCTCAAGCGCACCTTGTTCGAAGAAATGTTGATTGTGGCGTTGGTGATTATTGTTTTCTTGCTGCACCTGCGGTCTGCGCTGGTTGCGATCATTACATTGCCGATCGCGATCCTGCTTGCCTTCATTCCTATGTACTACCAGGGGCTGACTGCCAACATCATGTCGCTCGGTGGAATTGCGGTCGCCATCGGTGCCATGGTGGATGCGGCCATTGCCATCGTGGAGAACATCCATCGGCGACTGAATCTATGGGCTGAACAGAATCAAGGTGACGCTGCAGGCGAGTCGCGTAGCTCGGTGATCATTTCGGCCATGCAGGAAGTTGGCCCCAGTATTTTCTTTGCCCTGCTGATCATCGCCGTCTCATTTCTGCCAGTGTTCGCTCTGGAAGGTAGCGAGGGGCGCTTGTTCAAGCCGCTGGCTTTTACCAAGACCTATTCGATGTTTTTTGCAGCGCTGCTCTCGGTGACGCTGATTCCCGCCTTGGCCGTACTGGTGATTCGCGGAAAGATTCGCGGCGACAAAAGTTGGCTTAATCGTGTTCTGGTTGCGGGCTATGCACCGCTGGTGCGAATCGCCGTGCGTTTTCGTTGGGGAGTGATCGCGGCCGCAGTACTGGCCATGGTCTCGATGATTGTGCCTTGGCGCGGGCTCGGCAGTGAGTTCATGCCGCCGTTGAATGAGGGCAGTATTTTGTATATGCCGACCGCACTGCCGGGCATGTCGATCGCTGAAGCGCAAAAAATTCTGCAGATTATGGATCGCGAACTGATGGCCTTTCCGGAGGTCGAGCATGTGTTTGGAAAAGTGGGCCGCTCGAATAGCGCAACCGATCCGGCGCCGCTATCCATGATGGAGACCAACATCATGCTCAAGGATCAGAGTCAGTGGCGGGCCGGCATGAGCTGGGACAAATTGATCGAGGAGATGGATCAGAAGCTACGCTTTCCGGGTATGCCTAATATCTGGTGGATGCCGATTCAGACCCGAACCCAGATGCTGGCGACCGGCATACGTTCCGCGCTAGGCATCAAAGTTTTCGGCCCCGATCTGGCAGTGATCGAAAGCACCGCCACCGAAATCGAAAAGGCATTGCTGGCCGATGCCCGCACTGCGCCCTATACGCGCAGCGCATTTGCCGAGCGCACTACTGGCGGCTATTTTCTCGACTTTGATATTGACCGCGATGCGGCTTCGCGCTTTGGCCTGAATGTGGGCGATGTGCAAGACGTGATCGTTGCGGCAATCGGCGGCGAGTCCGTATCGCAGACGGTTGAAGGTCGTCAGCGTTTCAATATTCAGGTGCGCTATAACCGGGACTATCGCGACAATCTGCAGTCGCTGGAACGGGCCTTTGTCAGCGCGGCCGATGGCGCGCAAATTCCCATCACCCAGGTCGCCGATATTCAGTTTCGTACAGGGCCGCCGATGATCCGTAACGAAGATGGTCAGCTGGTCGGCTTTGTATTTGTCGATGTAGGCGAGGGCTTGGGCATTCCTGATTACGTGGAAATGGCCAGGCAAGTTGTCGCCGAGAAAGTGCAGCTGCCACAGGGCTATCGTATCGCCTGGGCCGGGCAATTCGAGAATTTTGAGCGGGCCAGGGCTAGGCTTTTCATATTGGTGCCTATGACCGTGTTCCTGATTTTTTTCATGTTGTACTTTCACCGCAAGTCCTTGGTCGAGACCATGGTGGTGATGTTGGCACTGCCTTTCTCCTTTGTCGGCGCGGTCTGGCTGCTATGGGGGCTCGATTACAAGCTCTCCGTAGCGGTGGCCGTCGGCATCATCGCGGTAGCGGGCCTTGCCGTTGAACTGGGGCTGCTGATGATGTTGTACTTGGATATGGCCTGGCGCGAGCGCCGCGCGCAGACCCGCTCTGAGCTGACTGAGGCGATTGTTGATGGCGCCGCGAAGCGCTTGCGGCCCAAGCTGATGACCGGCCTGACCCTGATTTTGGGGCTGGTGCCTATCATGCTCTCCAGCGGCACCGGAGCGGATGTGATGAAGCGCGTCGCAGCCCCGATGCTGGGGGGCGTCGCCAGCGCTCTGATCATGGCCTTGATTGTGTTTCCGGCTATATACGCCGTTTGGCGGGGGCGGGATTTGGAGCCCTAGAGGGTTGCAAGTCTTTGAAAATGAAAGTCCCTTGAGCAATTCTGGACTTTAAAATCAGTCGTTTGTGCCGATGCGCCGATCTGGGTAGGCCGAGGTTCAAAGAAAGCACAGGTCCACAGCAAAGTCCGGGATTCGGCACGGTGCATTGCGGTGCACCGCTCATTCCCCTAGAATCCGCGGCCCTTCATCCCGATCCCGGGCTGGAGCCCTGTCCCACCGGTTGCATACGGGGGACTGTATGAAGCCGGATTTTCCGGCTATCGACATCCACAGGAGCTTTATTGCATGCGTCACTACGAGATAGTGATCATGGTGCATCCGGACCAGAGTGATCAGGTCCCCGCTATGATCGAAAAATACAAGTCCATGGTCGAAGCCGACGGTGGCAAGGT
>JBFJJV010000110.1:0-10206 GCA_041635265.1 Panacagrimonas sp. | reverse complement strand
GGCATCAAGCCGGAACTTGAGCGGGTGTTTGGAAAGTGGGTAGCCCCCACGACTGAATTGCCTAAGAAGCAGATCGACCCAGTGCCGCGCGCCGAGAAGCCGCGCCTCTTCCTGGTCAATAAGGCCGGTGCCACCCAGACCTTGATTCTGGGTGCCGACCTGGCACCGCCGAAGTCGGATCCGGATGACACTGCGATGAATCTGGCCAGTTCGGTCCTCGGCGGCTTGTTTGTTTCTCGGCTGAACCTTAATTTGCGCGAAGACAAGCACTGGAGCTATGGCGCATCCACCGTGCTGGGTTCAGCGCGCGGACAGCGCCCATTTGTGGTCTTTACACAGATTCAGGCGGACAAAACCGTCGAGGGTATGAAGGAAATTCAGAAAGAACTCAACGGCATTATCGGTACCTCGCCTATCACCGCTGCCGAGTTGGAGTTTGCCGCAGACAACTTCGTGGTGGGCTTGCCCGGCGACAACGAAACCAGCGCAGAGCTGGCGTCTTCGTACATGAATATTCTCCAGTACGACCTCAAGGACAGTTACTACAATGATCTCGTGCCAAAGGTCAAAGAGATGAGTGTTGTCGCGGTTAACGCTGCGGCTGAAAAGCTCATCCACCCTGATGCCATGACCTGGGTTTTGGTCGGGGATCTTGCACAGATCGAAGCGCCTATTCGTGAAATGAAGCTGGGCGAGGTCAAAGTGCTGGATCTGGACGGAAATGTGATTCGCTGAAGACGGGGCCGCTGCCACGGCCGATCGCTGAGCCCATGGTCGCCGCGCATCGCCGGTCTCTGCTAGCCGACGTCAAAAGAAAACCCCCGACCGCATGCGTGGCCCGGGGGTTCTTGAACGCTTTCCAATAAAGGCTTATTCCATCGAGCCCAGAGGTCGCTGGAAGGTGTACCTGGCCGGCTCAACGATCAGCTTGCGCGCCGGATCAGAAGGCGGCGTGCCCTGAATCAGTGATAGTGGCAATTGCAAGACGAACAGCCCGGTGCCGAGCACAGTTGCCACCAGGGAGACAGGGCGGACCAGGGCCAGATCGACCAGCATCGCCCCTCCAGAAGGTGTGTCATCAAGTGAATCGCGATATTGATCTGCCATGCTGGCAGTGGTGGAGCCCACCATCAGCGCAAATGCAGCGGTCAAGCCAAAAATAATTTTTCGCATGGTGTGCCCCCGGGAGAGAATTTGTAGCAGCGTTCGCAGCTTAGGAGCGACAATTCAAGCTGTCAACGAAGCCCTGCCTCAGGCCAAAGACACAGATGCCAATGGGGCCAAGGATTCTCTCTGTCGGACAAATGGGCTACCGTGCGCGCCCCATTCGTCAAACAAACCATCGCTATGGCCACCATTCTGGTCACCGGCGCCGCCGGATTCATTGGTTCTTGCCTGGTCAGGCAGCTCATCGCGGAGACAGACGACGAGGTCGTCTCCTTCGATGCGCTGACCTATGCCGGCAATCCCCAATCCCTTGATTCAGCACTGAAATCTGAGCGTCATCGATTGATTCGCGGCGATATTCGCGACGCTGAGGCCGTGCGCAAGGCCATCGCCGAGCATCAGCCCAGCGCCATCATGCACCTGGCCGCCGAGAGCCATGTGGACCGTTCCATCAGTGGCCCGGCCGAATTCGTCTCGACCAATGTGATCGGCACCATGGTGCTGTTGCAGGAGGCATTGAGCTATTTTCAGTCGCTCACCGGGGCGGACCGCGACGCCTTCCGCTTTCATCATATTTCAACCGACGAAGTATTCGGCTCGCTGGGGCCGCAAGACGCTGCCTTTTCCGAAACCACGGCCTATACCCCGAATTCGCCCTACTCGGCGAGCAAGGCCGGCTCTGATCATCTGGTCCGGGCCTGGCAGCACACTTATGGCCTGCCCACGGTCATGACCAACTGCTCGAACAATTACGGTCCCTACCAATTCCCTGAAAAGCTGATTCCCCTGATGATTGCCAATGGCGTGGCCGGAAAGCCACTGCCGATTTACGGCGACGGCAGCAATGTGCGCGACTGGCTGTATGTCGATGACCATGCGCGAGCGCTGCGGGCGGTGCTCGCACGCGGTGCGATTGGCGAAACCTATAACGTGGGCGGCAAGGCCGAACGCAGAAATATCGACGTCGTTCATCGGCTTTGCGAAATCCTCGATGCGCGACTGCCGCAGTCGGCGCCGCACGCCAAGCTGATTACCTTCGTCACCGATCGTCCCGGCCATGACCAGCGCTACGCCATCGACTCGCGCAAGATCGAACGAGAACTGGACTGGGTTCCGCAGGAAAGTTTTGAATCGGGTCTGGCCAAGACGGTTGACTGGTATCTGCAGAATGCCGAATGGGTTGAGTCAGTACAAAGCGGCGAATACCAGCGATGGATTGCTGAGAACTATGGATCTCGCTGAGCGGATTTCCCGAGCAGCTCGGGGTCGCCGCCCATGGCACTGGTGTTGATACTCAGGGCGCGCTCGGTGACAAATCGGCGAAGATAATTTGGTCCGCCCGCCTTGGGCCCGGTGCCGGACAGGCCTTCGCCCCCAAAGGGCTGACTGCCGACCACCGCGCCGGTCATCGCCCGGTTGATATAGATGTTGCCGACCCGTGCGCGTGTCGCGATCTGGCGCCAGCGACTTTCGATCCGCGAATGCACGCCTAGGGTCAGACCAAAGCCGGCTTCATTGATCTGATCCAGCAGCGCATCGATCTGGCCAGCGGCAAAACGCGCCACATGCAGGATCGGGCCGAAATGTTCGCTCTCCAGAGCTTGGATGCCGTCGATCTGGGCCAGACAAGGCGCGAAGAAATGGCCGTGGGCACAGGACTCGGGCAGATCAATCTGTTCGAGTAGCTGATGCTTTCTGTGCAAGGCGTCGCGATGGCTCCGCAACTGCCTCAAAGCCTCTCGATCGATGATCGGACCGATGTCGGTGTCCAGTCGCGCGGGATCCCCAACCTTTAATTCGCGCATCGCGCCGCGCATCATCTTGATGACCGGGTCAGCGATCTCTTGCTGCAGGTATAGAAGGCGCAGGGCAGAACAGCGTTGTCCGGCACTGCCGAATGCCGAGCGCATGGCGTCACGAACCAGTTGCTCCTGCAGGGCGGAGGAATCGGCAATCATGACGTTCTGACCACCGGTCTCGGCAACGAAAACGGGAATAGCGCCTTCACGCGCGGCCAGTGCGCGGTGGATCTTCTTCGCCACTTCAAACGAGCCGGTGAACACCACACCGCTGATGCCCGGGTCCGCTGTTAGTGCCGCACCCAAATGGCCGTCGCCCAGCACGCACTGCAACACCGAGCGCGGAACCCCAATCTCATGCATCAGCTGGCATAACCGCAGCGCGATCAGCGGCGTCTGCTCAGCAGGTTTCGCCACCACGCTATTCCCTGTCACTAGGGCGGCTGCGATCTGGCCACAGAAAATGGACAGCGGAAAATTCCACGGCGAAATGCACACAAAAACCCCGCGCGCTGCGTAGCTGAGCTGATTGTCCTCTCCGTTCGGACCCGGCAGTTTCTGCGCTGAGCGCATCAGCGTGGCGGCCTGCTGTGCGTAATAGCGCAGGAAATCGATGCTTTCGCGCCACTCGCTGATGGCATCGGGCAGGGTCTTGCCAGCTTCGGTCACCAGCAGGCGCAGCCACGGTAGCTCATCCTTCTCCAGCTGATCTGCGGCGCGTGTCAGTAGTCGAGCGCGATGATCCACTGTCGTTTCCTGCCATCGATCGAATCCTTCGCGGGCCCTGCCAATCAGGGCGCTGCCGGCAGACGGCTCGAACGCGGCCCATTTGGCGATTACACGGCGACTGTCTGTAGGCGACTCGAGCGCGGAGACAGAGGCGTTTTCAATCGGCAGACGATCGACGATAGATGTGGTCTCAAGCGGCTTGTGGTCAGGCTCTGTGCGGCTAAGCGCGCACCTGAGTGAATCAGAAACTTGCTCGTCAGCCAGATGTACGCCGCGTGCATTCTTTCTGTCGGGGGCGAACAGTTCGGTAGGACGGCGCAGAGCCTCTTCCTGGTTCACTACGGCCTCCCCCGGATCACGTGTGAGGGCTTCTGGCTCCAGCCGGGCGTCGTACAGACGGTGAATGAAACTGGAATTGGCCCCGTTTTCCAGCAGGCGTCGTACCAGATAGGGCAGTAGATCTTCGTGTGAGCCCACCGGTGCATAGACGCGGCAGGGCAAGGGGATCTGCTTGAGCGCCTCCGAGTACAAGGCTTCGCCCATGCCGTGCAAGCGCTGGAATTCAAAGCCCTGCATATCGTCGCCGGCGAAGGCCAGCACGGCGGCGATGCTGTGCGCATTGTGTGTTGCCAGCATCGGATAGAAGCGATCGCGCGCCTGCAGCAGCCGTTTGGAACAGGCCAGATAGCTCAGATCGGTACGAGCCTTCTGGGTAAATACGGGGTAATCCCGCAGCCCTTGTTCCTGTGCGCGCTTGATCTCGGTGTCCCAGTAGGCTCCTTTGACCAGCCTTACCTGCAGGACGCGCTGATTTTGTCCAGCGCACTCATGCAGCCAGTCGATGAGGGGCAAGGCCCGTTTGTGGAATGCCTGTACGGCCAGGCCCAGGCCATTCCACCCTGCCAGACGCTCATCACGGTAGACCGCATCAAAGACATCCAGCGTAAGCTCCAGCCGATCACATTCCTCGGCGTCCACGGTCAGCGCAATGTGATGCTGCTTGGCCAGGAGCGCAAGTTGCAGCAGGTGCGGCGTCAATTCCCGCCGCACCCGAGACGCCTGGGTGAACTCGAATCGCGGGTGCAGGGCCGAAAGTTTTACCGAGATGCCGGGGCGCACCGGCAATGGGCCGCGCTTCTGGGAATGATTCCCGATTGCCTCAATTGCGTGACCGTAGGCCTGCAGATAGTGTTGCGCATCGTCCGCGTTGAGCGCCGCTTCTCCGAGCATGTCGAAAGAGTGACGATTGCGCGCATGAGCGGCAGACGCGCTGCGCTTGAGTGCGCTTTGTATAGTGCGACCCATCACAAATTGATTGGCCAGCAGGTGCATGGCACGACGCAGCGCCAGACGAATCACCGGCTCTCCGGCGCGGCCTGCCATGCGGCGCAGCGCGCTGAGCAGGTCGGACGGCGGCTTGCCCTGATCAGCGAGCAGGCGGCCCGTCAGCATCAGGCTCCACGTAGAAGCATTGACCAGCGCCGATTCCGATTGACCCAGATGCATCCTCCAAGCCGCGGAACCGAGCTTGTCGGCGATGAGTGTTTCCGCCGTCGCAGCATCTGGTATGCGTAACAAGGCTTCGGCAAGGCACATGAGCACGACGCCTTCCTTGCTGGAAAGATCATATTCGCGAAGAAAATCATCTAGCGGGTGATGCGCAGAATCTCCTTTGCGCAATTCGCGAACCCATCCCGCCGCTCGCAGTTCGATTTCCTGCTTTTGTTGGGGGCTGGTGTCCAGATGGCGAAGCAGTTCCGTGACCAGCGCATGCTCGTCCTGCAGCCACGCAGCAGTGATGGCCTTGCGCACCGAGCCGCGCTTTAGCGGAGGATCGGTTTGCGCTGCCATTAGCCTAGATCATGACCAACAGCCCGATGCCCAAGGCGATGCGATACCAGGCAAAGGGCGCAAAGCTGTGCCGGGAAACATAATGCAGCAGCCATTTCACCGCAGCGAAACCGACAATAGCCGATACGGCAAACGCGATGCCCATTCCCAGCCATTGCTCCGCCGCAAGAGCGCCAGGTTCCAGCCAGGTGTCCAGCAGTGCGTAGGAGGTAGCCGCCAGCATGGTGGGAATGCCGACCAGAAAAGCGAACTCTGCTGCCAGCGGGCGGTGACTCAGGCCAAACAGCATCGCAGCAAAAATGGCCGCTGCGGAACGGGATGTGCCCGGGAAGACGCCGGCGAACACCTGCGCGATGCCGACCGCGCAGACGACTGCCCAGGTGACAGTTTCCCGGCTTGGCAGGGTTGCAACGCGTTTTTCGATCAGCAGAATGGCAAAGCCACCCAAGATCAGGGCGATGGCGACCGGTGCCACCGTTTTCGGCAACTCCGCACCCATGAATTTGACGACCACGCCGAGCACTGCAGTGATCAGGAAGGCACAGAGCAGTTTCAAGGCGTAGTCGCGAGTCGCTGCATCGCTAAGGCCGGTCGCGAGCTGCCAGATACGGGCGCGGTAAACCATGGTGACGGCCAGAATCGCGCCGGCTTGAATGGCAATATTGAACAACTCAGAACGATGTCCGAGCCAATGTTCGGCAATCAGCAAATGGCCGGTACTGGAAATGGGCAGGAATTCGGTCAGGCCCTCAATAATGCCTAGTAGGATTGCTTCTAGAATTTCGTTCAAGGCTGAGTCGCTGTTGATTGGGGGTTAGGATGCGGGCGGATGATAAAGGACCAGCCCAGTTAACGATGTGCCTCGCTAGATGAACAAGCCATGATACGCAGTGATTATGTCGTCTTGATTACAGGAGCGGCCCGACGAATCGGCGCTCAGATCGCGCACACCCTGCATGCCAGCGGTCACCGTGTCGTGTTGCATTACCGCAGCTCTGCCGGTGAAGCCCACGCGCTGGCCGATTCGCTCAATGCCAAGCGTGCAAACTCCGCCTGCGCGCTTTGCGCTGATCTGAAGGAGGTCGATGCAATCCGCAAGTTGGGTGCCGATGCGCACCGTGTATGGGGCCGGCTGGATGCTCTGGTCAACAATGCCTCGAGCTATTTTCCTGCGCCACTTTCTGATCTGACGCCCGAACAGTTTGATGATCTGCTGGGCAGCAATCTGCGTGCACCCTTGTTTCTGTCGCAGACCTGCGCGCCCCTGCTTAGCGAAGGCGGCAGCATCATCAATATTCTCGACGTGCACGTGCGCAAGCCGATGAGTGGGTTCAGTGCCTATCTTGCGGCCAAGGGCGGGTTGTGGACGCTGACCGAGGCCCTCGCGGTGGAGCTAGCGCCACGCCTACGGGTCAATGGCGTCGCGCCGGGGCATATGATTTGGGCTGATCAGCCGCAGTTCGAACCCGAAAGGCTCAAAGCAGAGCAAGAAAGGATTCCACTCAAGAAGCTGGGCGGCGAGGCAGAAGTAGCCAAGGCGGTTAAGTTTCTGCTGTCAGATGATGCGAAATATATGAATGGCGCGATTCTTCCAGTGGATGGGGGATTGCGACTCAGCTAACCCCGAAATCATTTGGGTTCCGTTTATAGCGCTACTCGATTTTTTAGGGAGTCAGCCCATGCGCTTATTCACCCATTTGATCGCGGCCAGCACTTTGGCCGCAGCAATCTTCAGCCCGGTCTCGGCCGATGTCCGCGCCGATGTCCAGGTCTTTGACCGCCACACCGGATACGAACTGCCGGTCTATTTTCACGAGGGCCGACGCTATGTCGTCGGGCGGCCTGGCCTCGAGTATGAGTTTCGCATCCGCAATCGCGGCCCCAATCGGCTGCTCGCAGTGAGCAGCGTTGATGGGGTGAACGTGATATCCGGCCAAACCGCCGACCTGAATCAGGCCGGCTACGTGATCCCTTCTTACGCAGAAGTGCGCGTCGAAGGTTGGCGCAAGAGTCTGAGCCAGGCGGCTGGTTTCTACTTTGCTGCTTTGCCCGATTCCTATGCCGCGCGAACCGGGCGTTCTGCCGATGTTGGTGTCATTGGCGTTGCGCTGTTCAGGGAGAAGGCCTCGAATCGCCGTTGCTGCCGCTGGTTCGACAAAAAGCAGGAATTCAATGATCAGCCCAGTGGCGCGCCGACAGAGTCAGAAGCGGGTCGGGGTGATCTCGGCTCTGGCGCCGCACACGGAAAGGTGGCCCCGGAATCAACGCGCCGCGTTCAGGAACAACTCGGCACCGGCCATGGCAGGCGAATGGATTCAATGGCCCGGCGAGTCGAGTTCGAGCGCGATGCGAGCCAGCCCGATGAAATAATCGCGATCTATTACGATTCACGCCTAAATTTGATGGCGCAGGGCGTCATTCCTCGAAGGCAGCATTACGCTCCTCACGACCGGCCGCGCCCGTTTCCGACAGCGGGGTTCACGCCGGACCCCTGATCTCGGAAAAATACGGGATGAATTCGCGCTCCGGGGGCAAAAATGAGACCTGCCTGTGCGCAGGCCATGGATTCGAGTCCATTTCGCGTCATAGTCCACACATGGCTCGAATTCCTTCACGCAAACCGATCTACGTGGCTGCCGATCCGCTGGAAGCGCAGATCGTGATCAATTTGCTCGCGGCAGAGAGAATTCCCTGCGATGTATTTGGCGCCATGCTGTGGGCGGGTCGCGGCGAGTTGGCGGCGGACCCCTATCCACGCTTGATGCTCAGAGATGAGCGCCATCGAGCTCAGGCCATGGAACTGCTGGAGGAGTACGGAAATTACTCGAAGCAGGGCAATGCCCCGCCGCCGTGGCGCTGTGATTGCGGTGAGGCGGTGCCGGGAAATTTTGCCGCTTGCTGGTCCTGTGGGGCGGTGCCGGATTAAGCGCCGTGCCCGGCATAAAAGCTGTCCCAGCCTTCTCAGGCCGAGATCTCGAACTCAGCTGTGGTATCGCCGATTCGATTCCCTTCCGTATCGAAGCGAATCTCGCGCAAGCTGACCTTGCTTGCGTCGGAGATGCGCACAAACGTCGTACAGCGCGTGCCGTACTCCGGCGAGACGATGAATGCGGACGAGAGCATGCGCTCCAGCTCCAGTGCTACCCCGGTCTCGGGTAATTCAGCGTCTGTTGCCCGCGCCGGGTTTCGCATGGCAGCCAGGACCATCGTTTCATCCTCCGAGCTGCCGCGAAGCACCCAGTCGCGCATGGCCTGAGTCACGGCACGGGCTTTGGGCCAAGGGGTATCGAGCTGGGCATTGCTCAGCGCGTGGACGCCTGCGCTGACCACCTTGCTCTGATAGGCGGGCACGTTGCTGACATAGCGCAGTGAACGGTCATCATGCGCGTAGAGCAGCAGGTTGAAAGCGCCATATTCAGAGGCCGAGGGCCGCAAATATTCGACATATTCATCGGCGCTCAAGCCGCTGCTGAGATAGTCGGAGATCAATACACCACGGGAGCGACTCCGCTTTTCTGACATGTCCGAAGGAATTCTTACATTGGTTACGGCCGCTGCCCGGCCGCTGCGAGAAACACCCAGCCAGCTGCCGCCTTCACGCAGGTCGCGCCCGGCGAGCACGTTTGGCCGATCGGCCCACCAGCCCATTTTGGCTGCAGGTCGCGCGTGAAACTCATCCCTGTTAGCCGCCAGCAACAGCGGATACTGCGGGTCCACATTGAATGCAAAGGTGATCAGGCACATCGTTGCAGCCTGTTGCGCAGCGCGGCTTCTTGTCAATCATGAAAAAAAACCAAATCAAGGAATACGAATCCGCCCAACTCGAGATTATTCGCCAGTGGCAGGAGGCATCGCCCGGCTGGGGCACGCGACTACTGGCGCGCCCGAGCGGCAGAATCGCGGGTGCGGTGCAGGCGACGGTGCCAGTAGAAGCGCTGCGCGCAGCACTGGAGAGTGTCAACAAGCTGGCGGAGAAGCTCTCGGATCAGGGCTCGATCCTGAAACGAGCTGACCTGGAGTCGCTTTCGCAACTGCGCGAGGTGGAGCTTGAACGGTGCGACAAGTTGCAAAAAAGCGAAGAGCGTCGTGCCATGGCCATGGCCGGCGTTGGTGGCGCGGCATTTGGTATCGCCGGCGCGGCCGGCTTGGTTGCGGATGTGCCTGCCCTGATTGCCCTGGCCCTGCGCACCATCCATCGCGTCGGCATGTGCTACGGCGAGGATCTGGGGCAGCCCGGGCTGCGCAAACTGGCCATCGGCGTATTTGCACTGGCATCGGCCAATAGTCTGGAAGAAAAGCAGACGGCGGTGGCCGCTTTGCGCCAGTTCACGCCCGAATCCTTGGATGAATCCGCCTGGCGTGATGGCGTCGAGCGGGCCGCCGAACGCGAAATGGCCAAGGAGGCGGCGGTGTTCTCCTTGCGCAATCTGGCCGCAAAGCTCGGCGTCAATCTGGGTCGGCGCAAGGCGGCCGGGGTCTTGCCGGTGATCGGCGCAGTGGTTGGCGGAACGGTCAATGCCTGGTATCTGCACGACGTAGCACAGGTCTCCCGTTACGTCTTTCAGGAGCGCTGGCTGGGCGAGCGTTATGGTGAAGACAGGGTGCTGGCCGCCCTGACAGGGCCGCCCAAACGCCAGTTACTGAGCTGAACCGAAGCGCG
>JBFJJV010000109.1:0-10370 GCA_041635265.1 Panacagrimonas sp. | reverse complement strand
GAACAGCGGCGGGGGCTTACGGCTCATTAAATTGAGTGCATCGGCGTCCACTACCATAGTGTGGTCACTGCCAAGGCATTGCTCAAATAAGGCAGCGCCCCAGTCGCTCTGGCCCAAGCCCGGTCCGAGCACCACCACACTGGCCTTGCTCAGAAGCACTGCCATTTCCTGCCCCGCCTCCACCGCATGGAACATGGCTTCCGGCTGTGCAACTATCAACGCGTGCGCATGCGCAGCTCGCGTAGCCACGCTGACCAGACCCGCACCGCAACGTAGTGCAGCACGTGCAGCCAGGAGTGCAGCGCCGGCCATGCCCTGCTCACCGCCGACAACAAGCACATGGCCATGATTGCCCTTGTGCGCAATGGCCGCTCGAACAGGCAGCGCAAGCTGCAGTTCCTCCGGCATGAGCAGTTCTGCCAGCGCGGCGCCGCGCCCATCACAAACCTGCTCCGCACCCAAATCGCAGAAATGACGGACGCCGCAGTATTCCGGCCCCTGCCCCACGAAAAGACCCAGTTTCCGGCCAATAAAACTCACCGTGATATCTGCCCGGACGGCCACACCCCGAACCAAGCCAGAAACCGCATCCAGTCCGGAAGGAATATCGATGGCCAAGGCACCCTGATCTCGCCGCCGCGCATTGATCTTGCCGATCGCGTCTGCGGCAAGGCCTGTTACCGGACGACTCATTCCAATCCCGAAGATGGCGTCAACCAGCACATCTGCGCCCGCAAACACCTGATCGCAGAAGATCAGCGAATACTCGCTGATGCGCCCGCCAGCACGTTTCCAGTTGGCCAAGGCCTTTAGCGCGTCACCGCTGGTCGGCAAACTTCCCATGTGCGCAAGATGCACCCGCATCCCCTCGCGTCGGGCAATACTGGCCAGCTCGTAACCATCGCCACCGTTATTGCCCGGCCCGGCAAGAATCACAATGGTTTTTGCAGCAGGCCAGCGCGCGCGCAGCGCATCAAAACTGGCCCGGGCCGCGCGCTGCATCAGTGTGTAGCCGGGAATGCCCAGCTCATCGATCGCGCGCCGATCCAACTCGCGCACTTGCTCAGCCGAATACAATCGGGGGCGATGTTTAAATTCCATCTCAATATTATGCGGCTCCCACGCCCGCCGCGTGCTGCCAGCCCACCGAAATGAAACTGTCTCTCGAGTCTCTGCGGGATTTGTCCGCGTCCATTCGCCAGTGGGCATTGGATCTTGGTTTCTCGGATGCCGCCATTTCCCGTACCGAGCTCGGCGCTGACCTGGCGCACCTGCAGGACTGGTTGGACAAGGACTTTCACGGCGGCATGCAGTACATGGCGCGAAACACCGCCATGCGCGCTGAGCCTGCCCAGCTGCACCCGGGCACGCTGAGCGTGATCTCGGTACGCATGCCCTACTGGCCCGACGCGGCCCCGGCCAAAGAAGTTTTACACGATGGCCGAAAAGCCTACCTCTCTCGCTATGCTCTGGGTCGTGACTATCACAAGGTATTGCGCGGCCGCTTGCGTCAATTGGCGCGCCGAATTGAGAGCGTCGCGGGACCGCTGGGTTATCGCGTATTTGCGGATAGCGCACCGGCCCTGGAAAAAGCGCTCGCGCGCGATGCCAGCCTGGGCTGGATTGGAAAACACACACTGCTGATTCAAAAAGAGCAGGGCTCGTGGTTTTTTCTCGGCGAGTTGTTCTCCGATTTGCCGCTGCCGCCGGACGAGCGCCCGCCGGTGGAAAATGCCTGCGGCAGCTGCCGAGCCTGCATGCGCGCCTGCCCGACGCAGGCCATCGTTGCGCCATACACGCTGGATGCGCGCCGCTGCATCTCCTACCTGACCATCGAACATAAGGGCTCGATTCCAGAAGAGTTCAGATCCATGATCGGCAATCGCATCTTCGGCTGCGATGACTGCCAGCTGGTCTGCCCCTGGAATCGCCACGCCCGGATCACCGAAGTTGAGGATTTCACACCGCGCCACAGTCTGGATTCGGCAACGCTCCTGGATCTCTGGTCCTGGGATGAGCCCAAGTGGCTGCAGAACACCGAAGGCATGCCGATTCGCCGCCTCAATTTTCAGCGTTGGCTCAGAAATATTGCCGTGGCCCTGGGCAATGCACCCACGTCCGATGCCGTGGTGTCGGCGCTGCAACAACGTCAGGACGATAGCGATGCCATGGTCCGAGAGCATGTGCTTTGGGCCTTGGCGCAGCACCTGAGCCCCCAACAGGCTTAGCTTTATTTGCTGCCGGAGATCATTTTATTTGCCGGCGCGCTTGGCAGGCCCACCCTATTCGGCCGCGTTTCATTCGGCTGATCGAGAAGCGGGCATCGCGTATTTCCAATCCTGCCCCAAGCACCGCCCTACTTTGATTTACAGTCGGTCTTGCCCTGAGCGAACGCGATCTGTATCGCCGTTTTGGTCTCTGCAATGGCGCTGCCCAAATCGCTTGGCACTTCGGAAATGGCTTCAATCTCTAATTGTGCCTGTTGCGGACAGCCCTGCTCCAATAAGACCTGAGCCAGATTGTTGTGGGCCACCGCATCATCAGGGCTGCGTTTAAGTGCCTGACGCAGATGACGCTCGGCACCGGTCAAATTTTTTTTCGCGTACTCCACATTCGCAAGGGCCAGCCAGGGCAAGGCCAACTCGGGCCAATGCAGCGCAGCCGCCCGGTAAGCGCTTTCCGCAATCTCGATGCCGCCAGTTGATTCGAATGGCGCAGCGGCTTCGACCCAACTCTCGGGCGTCGCCATCGGCGTCACATGATCGGCATGTCCCAGGACAATGGCCCAGCGACCCGCAAGATCCCAGCTCTTCAGGAATTTCTGTGTTCCAGTCAGCAACCTTCGATCCGTGCCGGAACGCAGAATAAACGCGTCTTCTGCCGACGCATATCCCACCACCACAGCGTAGTGCCAGGCCGGCAGCGTGGCAAGACCCAGATTTTGCAGCACGAGTACCGGATAACCCGCTTGCAGCGCAGAGATCAACTCCTCTGCTTGCGGCAGTAAGCGCACCGGCAGTCGATCGTATTTGCGCGCAGCGGCCATCATCTCCGCCTGAAAGCTACCCTTGCGTGCCGGCAGATAGACCAGAGGCCTGAGCTCATCGGGCGAAACGCTGACCCCGTCTGCAGAGAGCATAGTTGCCAGCGCGGCGGGGCCACACTGGTACTCGCTCTGCGCGAAAAACGGCACCTGCTCCAGCTCGACCGAACTCGCCGGGGCGTCAAAAGCAATAGTGCGAAACAATGAGCAGCCGCTGACACAAAGCAAAACGACGAGCCACAGGGCTCGCCGTTTTGCTTTCACGATTGATGTCACCGTCAGAACTTGGTGAAGATATTGGTCACGCCCACCAGTTCAAGAATCAGCAGCACTACAAACACAATGCCCACCACTGCGAGCGCACCGGCGCCGGCCGGCTGGGACTCAATATTCGCCGCCAGCTGCTGTAGTTCGCTATCGCTGAGACTGGCGACCCGTTGTTCCGCCAGCTCGGCTGCCACGCCCCAGCCTTCGAACTGTGCGCGGACATCTTCACGCGCCATGAAGGCGTTGACCGTCTCGAGACTGGCATCGCGCTGCTGTGACGAAAAATTCGAGGATACGACCTGCTCGGTTCCGATCATGCCTGCGTGCGCAGGAATACCTGCGACCATCATGATCGTGCAAAGCCAGCCAGACAGAATGTGACGAATGCTTGATTTCATTTTCTTTGATCCCTGAGTTTCAGAAGTGCTAATTGCTTCGCTTATTGATCGAGCAGATGAAGATGTGCTCGTGTCGACGAATCCAGACTACTGTCCTGCGCTGAATCCTTGCTGAGCAGACGCGCCGCAAGCTGTTTGCCCAACTCGACGCCCCATTGATCGAAAGCGTTGATCCCCCACAGGACCGACAGCACAAAGGTGCGGTGCTCATAAAGCGCCATTAGAGCGCCCAAGTGATAGGCATCCAGCCTGGGCATCAGCAGCAGGCTGCTGGGACGATTACCGGCAAAGACACGATGCTCGATGGCGTTTTCAAGTGCGTCGCCGCTCATGCCGCTAGCGGCCAGCTCTTTTCGCACTTCGGAAGCGCTCTTGCCGCGCATCATCGCCGCCGCCTGAGCCAGCGCATTGGCGATCAGCAGCCGATGCTGGTCCTTGAAGTCGTGATCCGCTTCAATCGGCAGAATAAAATCGACCGGGTGCACAGATGTACCCTGATGCAACATCTGAAAAAATGCATGCTGACAGTTGGTGCCCACATCTCCCCACACCGGTGGGCTGGTGGCGCGCGCGTCCTCACCATTGCGTAAAACGCGCTTGCCGGTGGATTCCATTTCCAGCTGCTGCAACCACGGCACAAAGCGTTCCATGCGTTGCGCGTACGGAGCGACGACCTGTGAGGCGCAAGCAAATCCCTGATAATTCCACACCGCCAGCAAGGCCATCAGAATCGGAAGATTGGCGGCAGCCTGCGTCTCTAGAAAATGCTGATCCATGGCATGGGCACCGGCGAGCAGGTCGCGGAATGCCTCTGGGCCAATCCGCAGCATGGCGCTCAGACCGACCGCCGACCACACCGAGTAGCGCCCGCCGACCCAATCCCAGAATTCAAAGATATTGTCCGCAGCAATGCCAAAGGTCTTGACCGCCTCGGTGTTGGTCGAGACGGCGACAAAATGCTTCGCCACCGCCGCATCCCCCAACCTGGCCACCAGCCACTTCCGCGCATTGGCGGCATTGGCCATGGTTTCCTGGGTGGTGAAGGTCTTGGAAGTGATGACGAACAGCGTTGTGGCCGGGTCCAGTTTTTTCAGCACGCCATCGAGGTGGGCGCCGTCCACATTGGCAACGAAGTGCGCGCGCGGCCCCTCGGGGGCAACCGCGTCCAATGCCTCGCACACCATGCGCGGACCCAGATCAGATCCGCCGATGCCAATATTGACGATATCGCTGATCGCGTTTCCGGTCTCACCTTTCCACTCGCCGCTGCGGACGCGCGTGCTGAACGCGCACATCTTGTCGAGCACTGTATGAACCCGATCGCTGATCGGCTCCCCGAGAGCCGTCATTGGCATGCCGCGCGGCGCACGTAGCGCCACATGCAGGACGGCGCGGTTCTCGGTGTGATTAATGGCCTCGCCGTTGAACATGCGCCGCGCCCAGCCAGCGACGTCGCGCTCTTCCGCCAGATTCAGCTTCTGCGCCAGACTGCGGTCATCAATATACTGCTTGGAAAAATCCAGTGTCAGTCCACAGGCCACGCGGGTGTAAGTCTGCGGCCGCGCAGGGTTGCGCGCGAACAAGGCATCGAGGCCGATATCACGCAGGCGCGCGGCTTCTGCCACCAGCGAAGCCCAGCTTCGGGTGGACCGCAAGCTTTTCAATTTTGATTCATCCATGACGCGCATCATCCGCTATCAGCAGCAGGTGAAGCCAGGGCCCGATCACAAGGCCCGAATGAACGAATCAGGCAGCCTGCACCGGGATGGTGTTGGCGGTGCGCGTCACCCGATTGGACTCATCTAGATAGACCAGCTTGGGCTTGAAGATTCTGGCCTGCGCTTCAGCCATGTCGGTGTAGGCACAGATAATCACGCGATCACCAACACGCGCCTTATGCGCGGCAGCGCCGTTGACCGAAATAATCCCGGATCCCGCTTCGGCCCGGATGGCATAAGTCGTGAAGCGTTCCCCGTTCCCAACGTTATAAATCTGGATCTGCTCGTACTCATGGATTCCCGACATATCCAGCAGGCGGGAGTCGATGGCACAAGAGCCCTCGTAATCGATTTCAGCATGGGTAACGCAGGCGCGGTGCAATTTGCACTTGAGCATCGTCAGTTGCATGGTTTGACCATTTGGCTTGGCGACCCAGGGTGGCCCACTAAGACATGCACCCGGTATCAAGTTGTTTAGCTGCGAACGGGTGGCCCACTAAGACATACACCCGGGCTTCATATATTTGCGCGTTGCGCGAAGCTGAGGGAAGTTAAACATACCTGCGGCGAGGCGGCAACACGCAGCTCAGGCCGAAACCGAGATATTGTCGATCAAGCGGGTATCTCCCATGAAAGCGGCGGCAACAACCACCCAATTGTGCGCATCTTCAGACATGAGAGATAAATCAGGTGCACGGATCTCAAAATACTGCGCCTTGAACCCGGCTTTCTGAATGTCCGCTATTGCCTTGTTCTGCAAAGCATTGAAGTCGCGACAGCCGAGGCGCAACTGTTCTGCGATTTCGTTCAACGCCGCGTTCAGCGCACAGGCCGCCATTCGCTGTTCGGACGAAAGGTATTGATTCCGCGATGAGAGCGCCAGACCATCGTCCGCGCGGGCCGTCGGGTGGCCAAGGATCTCGATCGGCAGATGCAGGTCCGTAACCATGCGCCGAATGACCTGGAGCTGCTGATAATCCTTTTCACCGAATACGGCGACATCGGGCTGAACCTGGTTGAACAGAATGTTGACCACGGTCGCAACACCCTCAAAGAATCCGGGCCGAAACTCACCTTCCAGAATTTTCGACAGCGCCGGCACACTAACCTGGGTAAGCCCCTCTCGCCCGCCGGGATACATCTGCTCAACTGAGGGAGCAAAAAGCAGATCGCAACCCGCGTCCCGCAGTTTCCGGCTGTCTTCCGACAGGGTTCTGGGATAACGATCGAGGTCTTCGCTGGGTCCGAACTGCAGCGGATTGACGAAAATGCTCACGACCACCCGATCCGAAACTTGGCGCGCGCGATCCAGTAGCTGCAGATGGCCTTCGTGCAGATTACCCATGGTTGGCACAAAACCAACGCGCTCACCGGCCCGCTTCCAGCGGTGTACCTGCTCGCGCAATGCGGAGACTTCGTGAACTGTTTTCATGCCCGGCGCGGTACCGCTACTTCAGAAAGCAATGTTCGGGTGCAGGATAAGCACCCGACTTAACTTCTTTCACATAATTGCCAATGGCGGCTTCAATATCCGCCCCATCGACCATGAAATTCTTCACAAACCGCGGCCGGTGCCCGGTGGTCACCATCGGCGAAATATTCAGGATGTCCTGCATCACCAGGATCTGGCCGTCTACGTCGGCGCCCGCACCAATACCGATCACCGGCACCGGGCTGGCTTGGGTGATTCGCTTGCCCAGCGCCGAAGGCACGCATTCCAGCAGCAGCAGATCGGCTCCGGCTTCTGCCAGCACTTTGGCATCGTGCACCATCTCTTCGGCACTGGCCTCGTCTCTGCCCTGCACTCGCATGCCGCCCATCTTGTGCACAAACTGCGGTCGCAATCCCAGATGCGCGCACACCGGCACGCCACGGACGGAAAGATATTCGACGATGCTGGCCTGCTCTCGACCGCCTTCGAGCTTGACCATCTTGGCGCCGCCAACCTGCATCATGCGCTGGCTGGCATCGAGCGCACGATCCAAAGTGGCGTAGGACAGAAAAGGCAGGTCCACAATCAAAAACGCACGGGAGAGATGCGGCGCAACACATCTGGAGTGATAGACAATGTCGTCCACGGTCACCGGTGTTGTGGTGCTTCCGCCGTGTATGACCATGCCCAGAGAGTCTCCGATCAGGACCACGTCGACGCCCACGCGATCTTCAATCAGGGCAAAGCTCGCGTCATAACAGGTCAGGCACGCAATCTTTTCGCCGGCTTCGCGCATGCTGCGCAGCGCGCTGATCTGTACCGGTTTGCGGTCGTTATCCATAGAGTTAATCCAGTGTCCGATTTCGCGCAGAAGCAGAACTGCGAACTATATCAAGCTATCTTTGCTCATTCGGATGATCGGTGCAGGCGACTCCAGCGCGGCGAGCAACTCGGCAAAATCAGCCTCGCTATGCAGGAAGTCGTATTGCGCGACATCGACCTCGATCAGTGCCCCCTGTGACTGCTCTCGAAACCAGCGGGCGTAGGCCTTGCTCAGCATATCCAGATAATCAGGCTCAATTGGATTCTCATATTCGCGCCCCCGCTGAGTGACGCGGAACATCAGCAGATCCAGTGGCGCCACAAGGTAAATCAGCTTATCCGGCTTCGGCATCTCGAAGGCAAGTCGATCAAACACCTGCGCATAGAGTGCGAAATCGGCTTGGGAAAGCGTTTGCTCGGCAAACAATCGATCTTTTTCGAACATGAAATCCGAAACACAGTGACCGCTGAAGAGCTCCCGCTGATGCAAGGATTCCATCTGGCCCGCGCGCTGCAAAAGAAACGTCATCTGGGTAGAAAAAGCAGCCCCTTCGCGGTCGCGATAGAAGCGCGGCAAAAAAGGATTCTCGTCTGGCTGCTCCAGCAGCAGCGCTGCATCCAGACGTTCGGCGAGCTTCTGCGCCAGCGTAGTCTTGCCAGCCCCGATCACGCCTTCGATCGCAATATAACTAGCCTGCATCAAACCACGCAGACAAGCCAATACGACCTATTTTCTCAGCCGCATCGGCCACATTTCCGACGCCAGAAATTTGCAGCTGAGGCGCCACTTCTGACAGCGGCAGTAGTACGAAATTCCGCTGGGCAATACCGCGGTGAGGCAAAGTCAGGCCAGGCTCATCAAGCGCCCGCCCTTCGACATGCAGCAAGTCCAGATCAATCAGACGCGGCCCCCAGCGCTCTGGACCACGCAGCCGACCTGCCGCACGCTCGACCTCAATCAAGGCTTGCAACAGGGTCATGGGCTCCAATTCGGTCTCCACAGCGCAAGCGGCATTACAGTAGTCAGGCTGATCGGACGGCCCCATGGGCGCGGAACGATAGAAGCGGGAAATCGCCTTGATCTGCGTGCGCGGAAACGCCTCGACCTTGCTCAATGCATTTCGAATCTGCTGCTCGGGATCACCGAGATTTGAACCAAGGCCAATAAATGCGGCACGTGTCGGCATGACAAATTGAGCGATCCGGTTGTTACTGCGGGTGCAGCACCGAGTCAAGCCGGTGTGCTCTTTCTCCCGGCGCCACCCGTGTTGCGCCGGCCACCCCGGCCGCCGCGGCGGCGCCGCTTGGCCGGCGAACTGGCATCATCTTTTGCTGAACCTGCGGCATAGTCATCGTCTGCATTCGGATCACCAGGATCCGCCCCGTCGGGGACCGGAGGCAACTCCAGCTGCGACTTCTGCGCCTGTGTCCACCAGGAGGCCAGTTCCTGTAATTCCGGGTCACCTGAAGCCGCGCGCAACAATAAGAAATCATAGGCGGCGCGAAATCTCGGATGCGACATCAGACGCTTGGCGCGCCCCGGCGTGCGCAGCTTGAAGCGCGCCTGCATGATCCAGATCTCACGCATCGGATACGAAAAGCGCTTGGGTATAGCCACACGCTGGATGGCCTTGGAGATGACCTCTTCTGCGGCTTGCGCAAACGCGACATGCTCGGAGTGCCCCTGGGTCTTGATCAGGCTCTGCGTACGATGGAGCACCGGCGGCCACAACAAGGCGGCATAGGTAAAGGCGGGCGTGACCGCTTGATCCTGTGCAATGCGATCAGCCGAATTCTTGAGCGCACGGCTAATGAAGTTCAGCGATTCCGGCTGCCGACCCAGCAGCGCCTCGGTGGCGGGGAATAATTGCCCGAACAGGCCGTACACACGAAGTCCGTAAAGATTGTCCGCCCCTTCTTTGCACAGCAGGACTTTCAGCACCTCGTCGAACAGGCGAGCAGCCGGAATCTCGGCCAACAGTGGCGCCAGCCGGCTCATGGGCGCGGCGGCGCCCGGGTCGAGCCGGAACTTCATTTTATTAGCGATGCGGATGGCGCGCAGCATGCGGACCGGATCTTCCCGATAGCGTAATTCCGGATCACCAATCAGGCGCAGAGTGCCGCTCTTGAGATCGTCGATCCCACCGCAGTAGTCAACGATGGAAAAATCGCGGATGTCGTAATACAGCGCATTGATGCTGAAATCACGGCGAAAGGCATCCTCTTCCAGCGTGCCGTAGTCGTTGTCCACCAGCACCCGGCCGGCGTCGTTACGCTCGTGCGAATCCGTGATCGCGCCGCGAAACGTGGTCACTTCCAGAATCTCCGAGCCAAAGCGCACGTGGCAGATGACAAAGCGGCGACCGATCAGACGGCAAGAGCGGAACAGCTTCTTCACCTCTTCCGGATGCGCACTGGTGGCGATGTCAAAATCTTTCGGCGTAATGCCGGCCAGCAAATCACGCACACCGCCGCCGACCAGATACGCCTCATGGCCCGCGTCTTTTAGGGTGTAGAGCGTCTTCAGTGCGCCCGGGGAAATCTTGGAACGCGAAATAGGATGATCGGGGCGCGCGATACGTCGGGGTTCAGTAATGGTGAGTTCCTGCTGCTGATTTAGTGAGGCAATGCTTTTTCTGGACGCATCGATGCCATCCGAGCTGCCCCTGAGGGTGCGAATTCTACGCCAT
>JBFJJV010000108.1:0-10454 GCA_041635265.1 Panacagrimonas sp. | reverse complement strand
GAGCTGACCATGGGCGTCATGATGGCGCCAAGTATTCTCGGCATCATTACTGACATCATTGGAATATCGGTTGTCGCGGCCGCTCCGATTCCCGCCATGTGGCGTCATGCGGTGTTCTGCGGCATGTGGGCGGTGTGGTTGATTCCGACTGGCGTGGTCCTGATTTCTCTGCTCCTCTGCTCTTTGCCGCCGCCAAAGAATATCGATCGCATGATCGGGCAGGATGCGGATCAAAGCGGCGGGATTCACAGGCGATTCCAGGGCATGCTGGATTGGATTGCTTCGCTGACGGTGGGCAGGCGCGGCTATTTCACTGCAGCCTGTGTTGCGATTTTTGGCGCCGCTGCGACCTATACCGCGTTTCAGATCAAGATCGGCAATCCGGTGGAAGGCTCCAACTTGTTGTGGGAGGACTCAGAATTTAATACGGCGGTGCGCGCCATCAATTCACATTTTCCTGGCGTGAACACACTGGAGATCGTTCTCGAGGCCAAGGTTCAGGAGACACAGGAATGGAATGTCTCACGCGCCGATACTGTGCAGACCATGATCGGCATACAGAGGGCGATGGAGCAAGGGGAAAATCCCCCTAGGGCAACGCTTTCGTTCAATGACTATCTGCGCGAGACCAATCGCCTGTTTCAGGGCGGCAGCCCGAAATGGATACCACTGGACCCGTCCGACCGCTCGGTTACGGCTGCCACAGTCGGTGTGATGATGGGCTCCAGCGCAAAAAATTACAGCAATGTCATCAGCGACAATATGCAGAATTCGACGGTGTCGCTTTGGTATAAGGACAACAAGCAGGAAACAGTTGACGCAGCGCTTGCCGCCGCACGCGCCGCTGTCGAAGCTGCGGGCATAGATCACGAGCACTTCATCATCCGTCTCGGTACCGGAACGATTGCGCTTCAACAGGCAGTGAATCTGGTGATCGATCGTTTTCACTGGATTATGTTGTTGCTACTCAATACTGCAGTGTTCTTGCTGTGCAGTTTTGCCTATCGATCGTTTGTGGCGGGATTGCTCTTGCTCGTGCCGGTTAACTTATCCCACCAGGTGATGATCGCTTCCATGCATCTGCTTGGCGTTGGCCTGGATGTGAATTCCTTGATCGTGGCCGCGATCGGTGTCGGTGTTGGCATTGATTACGGCATCTATCTTCTTTCGCGCATGTGCGAGGAGTATCAGGCACAGCAGTACAATATTGAGGCGGCGGTGCGTACGGCGCTGCGAACCACCGGCAAGGCGATTATGTTTACCGCAACGATCATGACGGTCGGCATCCTTCCCTGGTACTTCCTGTCCGGGCTCAAATTCCTAGCTGATATGGGCTTGCTGCTGGTAATCATCATGTCAATCAACATGGTCATGGCTTTGCTGGTGTTGCCTTTGCTAGTCGCTTTGATCAAGCCCAAATTCTTGTCCAGGACGGATTTGCTGATAGGCGAGGGCATTGATTTGTCCGCGTTCGACGAGGGCGTGTTGGCCAGTTCCAAGTCCGGTAGCTGAGAAATTGAAGCTGGAATGCTGTCCGATGCAGGAAGGGCAATAAGTGCGGGCCGCCGTATTGTTGGGGGTGGCCACCGTGGCGGTCGGCATCTGGGGCTACTGGCTTTCCTCAGACCGCGTGTCTGTGGAGAAGGCCCCAACGCCGCAGCCTCTTGCCCCTGAATTAGAGTTGCTTGAAGGCATCGGGTCCTACCAGATGGATGTTTCCATCAAGGATGAACGGGCGCTTCAGTGGTTCAATCAGGGACTTAATCTGGCCTACGGCTTCAATCATCAAGCGGCCTTGCAGAGTTTTGAGCAGGCAGCGAAGCTGGATCCCCGTTGCGCCATGTGCTGGTGGGGGGCTGCGCTGGTGCTTGGGCCTCATCCTAATGCCGGCATGCGGAACGAGGACTATGTCCGAGCGCACAGCAATGTACGTAAGGCGCTGATGCTGTCAGTACATGCGACAGAGCGTGAGCAGGCCTATATCGCGGCCCTAGATAGGCGCTACAGTCGGGAAGCACCCATCTCTCGGCGGCTCTTTGACGAGGCCTATGTCGACGCCATGCGCGAGCTCGTGTCCCGCTATCCCGATGATATCGATGCACGGGCTCTACTGGCCGAAGCCCTGATGACGCTGCATCCTTGGGACTATCAGGACGGCGACAGACAAGCTCAGCCTTGGACTCAGGAAATCAGTGATCTGCTGCTCAGTGTCATTGGGCGTAATCCCGATCATCCTGCGGCGCATCATCTTTTGATCCATGTCTACGAAAACTCAGAAACGCCCGAGTCTGCGAAGGCTTCAGCAATCCGGCTAGGGCAGCTCGCGCCAGCTGCCGGTCATATGCAACACGTGCCCGCCCATTTACACATGCGATTGGGAGATTACCCGGCAGCGGTGAAGGCTGATCAAGCAGCGGTTCAGGCTGACAAAGCCTTTCTTGAGCGCTGGCCTTTGCCGAAAGGCTTGTACGGCTGGGCCTATATAGGGCATCACCTGCATAGCCTCTATGCTAGCAGCATGATGCTTGGGCAGTCCGCGCAATGCATTTCTGCAGCTGACGAGCTTGCAGCGCAGGTCAACCTGCGGCGCGCGCGCCGGCCCGCCTACTCCGCGCTGCAGCATTTGTGGGTCAGCCCTTACCTGGCCAGAATCCGATTTGAAAAATGGGATGAATTGATCGCGGAGCCTGCGCCACCGGCGGATCTGGCTTATCCGACAGCGATCTGGCATTACGCGCGCGGTCTTGCTTATGTGGCAAGGCATCAGATGGCCCGGGCCTCTGCCGAGTTGCTGGCGCTGAGCACGATCGCGGTCCATCCAGACCTGGAAAAAACCGGAATCTGGGGCCAGACGACGTTCTCCAATCTGCTGCAGATCGCGGTCCTCCATCTCGAAGCCGAAATAAAGGCACAGGGGAAGCAGTATCGGGAGTCCATCAGGCTCCTGCGCACCGCCGTTACCCTAGAAGATGCCCTGCCTTACAACTATCCGGCGCATTGGTTTTTTCCATTGCGGCATGTGCTGGGGGAGGTGCTCCTCGCGGCTGGGAACCCGCAATCCGCGCGAGAGGTTTATCTGCAAGACCTTCAGATTCATCCTGAGAATGGATGGGCTTTGTCCGGTCTGGTGCAATCCTTGAAGCGGCAGGGCTTGCCTGCGGATGCGGTTGAAAAGCGCTTCGAGGCCGCCTGGGCGCTGGCTGATGTGGGGCTCAAGACCGGATCAAGATATTAGACCCAAAAATAACGCAAAATACTGCGAGGCTGAGGTGATCAGGCCTCAGTGCGGTTTGGATTCAAAACAAGGAGACTCACATGGATAATATCGTTGCCCAATTGGCACAACAGTTTGGATTGCAGGGTGAGCAGGCGGAAGCGGGTGCAGGTGCCATACTGAAGATGCTGCAGGAGAAAGTGGGCGGGGCCGACGTTCAGGAACTGATCGCCAAGGTTCCCGGCGCAGAAACCTGGATTGCGCAGGCGGAGAAGCTTCCCACACAAGCGGCGTCTGAAGGTGCGAATTACGGCGGCGGTCTACTTGGGCAAGCCGCGGGTCTGCTTGGCGGTCTTGGGGGTGGTGGAGCCGGTGTTGGTGAGGTTCTGGGCAAACTGCAGGCTTCCGGCTTAAGCGCGGAATCGGCGGCGCAGTTTGTTCCCGCTCTCGTTGAAAAGCTGCAGGCGGTTGTTGGTCCTGATTTGATCAATAAGATCGTCCAGCAGGTGCCCATGCTCCAATCACTGGTCGGCGGCGAGAGTGGAGGCAGTGCGGGCGGGCTTGGTGGCATGCTGGGCAAGCTACTTAAGTAAAGTAATTGTTGCGTCTTCTGAGGGAGTAGTCCGCTGGAACCATTCAAGATTGTCCGTGGCTTGTTGATTGGCTTTGTAGGCTTGCTCGTTCTGGTAGTGCTGGTGGCCTTCATGTTGCCTCGGGAGGCAATCCTGGAGCGCAGCATTCTTATCGATCGCCCGCAGAAGACGGTGTTCACCATTCTCAATGGCTATCGGAATTTTTCCGAGTGGTCACCTTGGGCAGAACTGGACCCTGATGCCACGGTCACCTTGAATGGGCCAATGCAGGGCGTTGGTGCCAGCTATACCTGGAGTAGCAATGAAGCCTCCGTCGGTTCCGGCTATCAGGAAATCATCGAATCCAGGCCGGATGACTTGATTCGCTCGCGGCTGGAATTCTCGGGCATGGAATCCCAGAGCAGCGCCAGCTTTTTGCTCACGCGCGTGGAGGATTCTACGAAAGTGAGCTGGCGGCATGAGGTTAATTTTGGCAGCAGTCTATTTGGGCGCTTTTTTGGCTTGTTTCTGGACACGCTGGTGGGTAAGGACTACGAACGTGGCCTGGGCCGGCTCAAAGCGTTTGCAGAGGCGCTGCCTGCCGCCGATTTTTCGGATCTGGAGGTGGCGACTGTTTCCATCGAGCCCACCACGATCGTCTATTTGCCCGGTAGCGCGGCAACAAGGCCGGATGCAATTGCCGAGGCCTACGGGCAGACCTTCACCACCTTGAGAGCCGTTCTGGCGCGTAATGGTTTGAGTGCGATGGGGCCGCGGCTGGTCATCGGGCGCAAGTGGGACCAGGATAATGAGATCTACGAGTTCGAAGCGGCGTATCCGGTTACTGAGCGCGCGGATACTCTGGAGACGAGCACTGAAGCCAAGCTCGGTAAGACCTATTCCGGGAAGGTGCTCAAGGCAACCCACAAAGGCCCTTATGCTGGACTGTCCGATCATTTTCAGAAACTGATGGCGTACAAGCGAGCCATGGGGTTTGTGGACAATGGGCCGCCTTGGGACGTGTATGTATCCGACCCGCAGCGAACGCCACAGGCAGAGTTGCTGACCGAGACGTTCATGCCCGTTCGCTGAACGGTGGTAATGATGCGTTTTCGGGGCAATATCTAAACGACTATGAAAAATAGCAGGCCCTAGGTCCCATGAGTGGCAGCGATTTCGATTCCCGCGCCTTCCTCTCCCAGCTCACCCTGGAACCCGGCGTTTACCGCATGTACGACGCGGCTGATGATCTGCTCTACGTCGGCAAGGCGCGCAATTTAAAGAAACGGGTAAGCACCTACTTTCTGCGCTCTTCAGGTAATCCGCGGATCGAATCCATGGTCTCGCAAATTGCCCGCGTCGAGGTCAGCGTAACGCACAGTGAGGACGAGGCCCTGATTCTCGAGTCCAATCTGATCAAGGAATTCTCCCCTCGTTACAACATCGTGTATCGGGATGACAAGAGTTATCCCTATGTGCGTTTCTCCTCACACGCGTTTCCGCGCATCAGCTATTACCGCGGGGCAAAGACCGGGAAAGACCGTTACTTCGGTCCGTTCCCGAGTGCCGGAGCAGTCCGCGAGACGCTCGATGTCATGCAAAAGCTGTTCAAATTGCGACCGTGCCGGGATTCATTTTTTGCTAATCGACAGCGCCCCTGCTTGCAGCACCAGATCATGCGTTGCTCGGCACCATGTGTGGGTCTGATCAGTGCGCAGGAATATGCAGGCGATGTACGCAATGCCTCGCGCATGCTCGAAGGCCGTGCCGAGGAGTTGGCAAAGGAGCTCGGCGAGCAGATGGAGCAGGCCTCCGAATTGCTGGATTTTGAAGGTGCTGCCAAATTTCGCGACCAGATTGCGGCGCTCCAGCGGGTGAGGGAAAACCGCGCCATTTCCGGCGGCGGCAAAGATCTGGATGTCGTCGCCGTTTCCCTGCATCCATCTGGCAGCTGCGTCGCGGTGGTGAGCGTCAGAGATGGCTTGAACCTTGGCCATCGGAGTCATTTTCCGAAGCATGCTGCCAATGCAACTGCGGCAGAACTGATCGAAAGCTTCATCAGTCAGCACTACCTCCAGCAAGTACCGCCTCCAGAGATCCTGATCAGTCATGCGATCGAGGACGCGGAGTATCTGGCGGATGCCATCAGCGCCGCGTGCCGTCGCAAGACTGAAATTCGTCACCCAAGACGGGGTGTGAAAGTTCGCCTGCTGAGCATGGCCATGAGTACTGCGGAGCAGGCCTTATCGGCTCACCGCATCGAGGCGGCGAGCATGGAGGATCGCTTGCTCGAGTTGCGGAAGGCGCTGGATTTACCCTCAGTACCGAATCGGATGGAGTGTTTTGATATCAGCCACACGCAGGGCGAACGCACGGTCGCCTCCTGCGTGGTGTTCAATCAGGATGGGGCGTTGAAGAGCGCCTATCGGAAGTTCAATATTGATACCGATGCCCCGAGGGTAAAAAAAGTGGCAGAGAGCGGCAATCCACGTGCCGCTATTACCGGTGGGGACGATTACGCAGCCATTCATCAGGCCGTTAAACGTCGGTTCGCACGAGCGAAGAGCGGAGAGTCTCCTGTGCCGGATGTGCTGTTTATCGACGGAGGGATCGGACAGCTCAACGCCGCGTTAGCGGCCTTGAGCGAGCTCGATATCCAGAATCTGAGGCTGGTCGCCATTGCAAAAGGGCCTGAACGCAGGGCGGGAATGGAGGAGCTGATTCTGCCTGAAAGGACGTCCCCTTTGCGGCTCTCGCCAAGTTCTCCGGCCCTGCATCTGATTCAACGTATTCGTGATGAGGCGCACCGATTCGCGATTACCGGTCACCGCGCGAGGCGGGAAAAAGCACGTATCGGCTCAGGGCTTGAGAGCATCGAGGGACTTGGGCCAACGCGCCGACGCGCCTTGCTCAAAGCCTTTGGCGGCGTAGCGCAGATCAAACGCGCCAGCCTTGAGCAGATCGCCAATGTCGATAGCATTAGTGAGACTCTGGCAGCCAAGATATACGCTTACTTCCGCTAGACGGTCGCGTTCTTCAGCTCGGCAGACTCTGATTGTGCTGGCTTATTGTGTGTCGAACTATGAAACTAGATCCATGCCTTTAACTGTCCCAAACATTCTGACACTGCTGCGCGTGGCGGCTATTCCGATTGTTCTCGGCCTTTTCTACTTTGATTGGACGCATGGGCGGCAGGCGGCGGCCGTGCTGTTTGCCGTAGCGGCGATAACCGACTGGTTTGATGGTTGGCTCGCGCGCCAACTGGGTCAAACCTCCAAATTTGGTGCTTTTCTTGATCCGGTCGCAGATAAATTGCTGGTCGCGGTTTCGCTGGTGATGCTGTTGCACGTCGAACAGGGAGAAGTGCTGGCGGTATTGGTGGCTGTCATCATTGGTCGGGAAATCACCATTTCGGCCCTGCGCGAATGGATGGCCGAACTGGGTGCGCGTACCAGCGTGCGGGTGGGGACCGTCGGCAAGATCAAAACCGTATTCCAGATGACCGCGATCTGGATGATGCTATGGCAGAAGCCCATCTTTGGGATGCCGGTCTACGACATCGGGTTCGCGCTCCTGTTCGTGGCAGCCGCGCTGACGGTTTATTCGATGGTGGTGTATTTGCGCGCCGCATGGCCGTTTATGAAAGAAGATCATCCACTGGACGAGTAAGGCCGCCCGCAGGGTGGGCAGGGCTGGCCGGGCTCAGCAGAAGATGGGGCAGTGCGAATTCGAGCGCGTGTTGTTGTTTGGGCGGGCGGGTGAAACAGAAAGTCATAAATGCGCAAATCACGGTCGTTTCCCCTGTATTCCCAGTGTCATTACGGGGTGGGCCGAACAGTATTTCCGATGCGACATCCAATATTTGATTGACACCTCAAGACCACTCGCTAAAATGCGCCTCCCATGCGGGAATAGCTCAGTTGGTAGAGCGCAACCTTGCCAAGGTTGAGGTCGCGAGTTCGAATCTCGTTTCCCGCTCCAGGATTTTCAAACCCCGGCTAAACCGGGGTTTTTAATTAGCACCGCGTTCCGCGCTAACAGGGTCGTTACAATCGCTACAACGTAGGCTGGGTGGCAGAGTGGTTATGCAGCGGACTGCAAATCCGTGTACGCCGGTTCAATTCCGACCCCAGCCTCCACTTCCCGCCTCTCCATTGCTTATGGCGGGCGACAATAGCGCTTGGAGCAGGCCCGAATGGCGGAATAGGTAGACGCCAGGGACTTAAAATCCCTTGATCGAAAGATCGTCCCGGTTCGAGTCCGGGTTCGGGCACCAACAACTAGTTTGAGAGATTCCAAGAAAGTCTTTGCGGCCCCTGAAATATAGGGGTTTTTCTTTGTTCATGGTCCTGTGGTGTCCGCCGGGTTCCATTGACAGCTGGGGTAATTTGGGGGCAAGTTTGGGGGCAAGTGCCTGAAGCCTGCTAAAGAGTTGCCCCCAAATGCCGCTAACTGATGCCCTGATTCGCGCTGCAAAGCCCAAGGCCAAGCCCTATAAAGTTGCGGATGGCATGGGCCTGTACCTAGAGGTGGCTCCTGCTGGGGGCAAGTGGTGGCGTCTGAAATATCGATACGATGGAAAAGAAAAGCGGCTATCTCTGGGCACATACCCTGAGACAGGGCTGAAAGCTGCCCGTCATTCGCGGGACGAAGCGCGGCGTTTGCTATTGGCGGGGACCGATCCAAGCGAGCAACGCAAGGCGGCGAAGGCGCAAAGGGTGAGCGAGTACGCGAATACCTTTCAGAGTGTGGCGGCTGAATGGCTGGCCCTGAAGGCCGATTCCATAGCCCCAGTGACGCACGACAAGGCCAAATGGATGTTGGAGACTTTTGCCTATCCATTCATTGGCGCAAAGCCCTTGGCCGATATTCAGCCGCCCGACGTGTTGAAAGCACTACGCGCCCTTGAGGCCAGGGGCAAGCTGGAAACGGTTCATCGGCTGAAAGGCCGAATCTCGGAAGTCTTCCGTTTTGCGATTGCAGATTCGCGGGCCACGTCTGACCCAACACGCGACCTACGAGGGGCAATTAAGCCCAAACGACCTCCCAAGCACCATGCGGCCCTGACTGACCCGAAGGAGGTTGGGGCGCTGATGACCTCTATCGGCGGTTATACGGGCGCAGCTGAGACGTGCGCGGCGCTCAAACTGGCCCCTCTGCTCTTTGTGCGGCCTGGAGAGTTGCGTGCGGCCCAGTGGCCTCAGTTCGAACTTGATAGCCCTGAACCGTCTTGGCGCTACTTTGTGACGAAAACCAAGGCCGACCATATCGTTCCTTTGTCTGTGCAGGCGGTTGCAATCCTGAAGGACTTGCACCGGCTTACCGGAACTCGCACATCAGCTGCCAAAGATGCCCCGCAATACGTCTTTCCAAGTACGCGCACACGCAGCCGCCCAATGAGCGAGAACACGGTGAACGCGGCTCTGCGACGTCTTGGCTACACCAAAGAGCAAATGACCGGGCACGGCTTCCGCGCGATGGCCAGAACGATGCTGGCGGAGCTAGGGTGGAAGCCAGACGCCATTGAACGGCAACTTGCTCATAAGGCAAGCGGCCCATTGGGAGCGGCGTATGACCGTGCGCAGTTTCTAGATGAGCGCAGAAAGATGATGCAGGCATGGGCGGATTATCTAGAGGCTCTTGAAACGGGCGATACGAAAGTGGTTCCAATACGGGCCGCCTGAATACTTGATTGATTCAACCCACCTCTAGCCCGACGGGGCGAAAAGCCGGAGACCTTCACCGGCCTGGGGTGGTTTCAATTGAAGGGTGCAGGAAGGTGTGCAGATGCCGAGAAAGATTAAATCCGTTACGGAGCTTCCGAACTGGTTCTCGCTAGATAATTATTCGCATCTAGAGCAATACGATGATTCGGACTGGCTCGCGATGGTTTCGTTACTGATGGACCTCAAGCAAAATATTGATCGTCATGCAAATTTAGAAGATGCGAACCACAATTGTTCCAAAGAGCGATTGATGGAGGACGTTAGGGCAATTGGCGACCATTTACCGAGTAATGTTGGCAAGTTAGCAGCCCACCCAGCCTTTCCCACCTCCACATCATTATCGATGTATGAAGCGTTCGAGATTGCGCGCTATCTGGACTCAATAATTCCGGCCCAATATCGCAGCGCATACAACTCTTTCATGTCTTTCAGCGAAAATACCGGCGACACAAGGGCAAACAACGAGGACGAAAATCTTTCGTTAATGATGGAAAGCTTCGATTCGGTTTTGGCTGACAGTCTGAAAAATTTTTCCCCATTGGAACCATTGGAACGATCGATGATTAGAAATAAAACTGTTTCGATCAGTTTATTGAACACCGATAACAATATTACAACCGATTTTTATTTATGGTTAGCGGCCCAGCGCGCAATCGATTTAGAGCGTCTCCCCCCAGTCGAAATCGGTCACAACGACTTCAAAAAATGGATCGAGTACCAGCTCGTACCACTAGCAACCCTTACTCTGTGGTCCTCCCTACGCAATGTTGATATTAGGCTGGATGTACTAGCGGAAGTTTTGTACCCGCGCCGGTCAGGGAACACCGTCGATTTTCTGCGGAAGACTACAAAGCCCGCTCTCGAAAAGTGGATCGGCATCCATACGTGCCACAGCCTATTGAGTTGCTTCGGCAGATAGCCATTAAGAGGAAGTAAGTCGCT
>JBFJJV010000107.1:0-10525 GCA_041635265.1 Panacagrimonas sp. | reverse complement strand
TGCTTCGACCGAGGATCAGACGACGGTTGGTGCGGAACTGGCTGGGCAAATGGGTCGGTTCACCGCTCAGAGTGAGTACGCCGCGGCCACGTTTTCTCAGCCGGTGGGCAATGATTTAGACGTCGACACTTTCTACGCACAATTCAGCTATATGCTCAGCGGCGGAGTTAAGCGATACGACATCAAGAAAGGCGTATTCAAATCACCGAAGCTCAAGAGTGCTGCCGGCGCCTGGGAAGCCAAGGTGCGCTACGACAGTATAGAAAGCGACGGTCTGCCGGTAGACAGCAAAGCCTCCCACTTCATCGTGGGTCTGAACTGGTATATCAACCCGGCCGTACGATTGATGCTGGAATACATATCGGGTCAAACCGAGCCTGAAGTCGGTCCGGAAAGCGCTCTGGATGCTTTCGTCACCCGTCTGCAGTTCGCGTTCTAAGGCGACAGCGATTCACCAAGAAACACATTTTTCCTTAGGAAGGAACACGCCCGGCCGGTTAGAACTGGCCGGGCTTCTTTGCCGAGCACATCAGCCGCCTCCCCTGGGTGTGCTCGGCAAAGAAGACGCTCGCACGAGCTGCGGGCAGCCATTCGAAATTTCGCAGCGATCCGCCTGATATGAGCGAAGCAACAAGCACTGGAGCAACAAAAAAGCGAGAGCCACTGTCGATCGTTGGCGGGCGCTCTGGTTTCGAACCGCGTTACATCAAAGACCATCTGGCCAAGTACATCGTGTGGACAGGTGGTCTCGGGGTGATAGGCGCGCTGCTGCTGATTTTTGTTTACCTCGCCAGTGAAGTGGCCCCCTTGTTCGGCGATGCCGACGTGCGGGCCCGCAAAACCATGAAGTTGCCGGGTGATCAAGGTGAAACGCTGTTCCTTGCCGCCGAAGAGCAGGGCGAAGTGGGCATGCGGGTCTCCAAGACTGGGCAAGTTGTATTTTTTGACCTGTTCACGGGTCATGCAAGGCAGACCCTGTCGCTGCCGATTGACGGCAAAACGCTGACATCGGTCTATCCGATCGATCACGACAAAGGTCTGCTCGCGGCCGGGCTGAATGATGGTTCGGTGCTGATTTTTCAGCATCGCTATAAGCAGGCCTATCCCAACGATGTCCGGGTCATCACGGCGGAGCTTTCGTATCCGCGCGGCGAACAGCCACTGGTGTTTGCATCTGGCCCAATCAGTCATCTTGCGGTCAGAGACAATGGTGATGCGCTGATGATTGTCGGGAGCGAAACGGAAGGCAGCATTCAGATCAAGCGTTTCGAGCAGGCAACTTCCCTGTTCGGCGATGTCACTGTGACGGAGTTGCCAGTGCAGATTCTGGTGCCCGAAATCAATCCGGACATCCTTTTGCTCAATCCTTTGTTGCAGTGGTTGTATGTCATTGATCAGCCGGCGGGGAAAATAGCCTTGTATCAGCTCAAGGGCGATGGCCCGCCGCAGCTGATCGATGTGCAGGAGGTCGGTGCAGAGATCAGTAAGGCCAGCTATTTGGCTGGTGGAATTTCCATCATCGCGACACAGGCCGATGGTCGCGTCACCCAGTGGTTCCCGGCTCGAAAGGGATCGGGAGAGCAGTATCTGGCCCGGGTCAGGGAATTCCGCGTGCCCGGGGACACGCCGGCTACTGCCATCGGAGTTGAAACCCGGCGTCGCGGATTTGCCGTTGGAGACAGTGCCGGCTGGGTCACAATGTTCTATGCAACATCCGGCGCCCGCGTTCATCGGGAGAGAATTTTTGATCACGCCGTGGCCCGCATCGTGTTCAATCCACGCGCGCAATTGCGCCTGGCATTGTCAGTCGATGGCGACCTGAGCGTCAGTGATGTGCACAACGAGCATCCGGAAGTTTCTTTCAAGGCCCTGTGGTCCAAAGTTTGGTACGAAAGCTATGACCAGCCGGATTACATCTGGCAGTCGTCGTCGGCTTCGGCAGACTTCGAGCCCAAGTTCAGCCTGATGCCGCTCTCCTTCGGCACTTTGAAAGCAGCGTTCTACGCCATGTTGTTTGCAGTGCCGCTGGCGATCATGGGGGCTATTTTTACTGCCAATTTCATGTCGCCAAGCATGCGTCAGGCCGTTAAACCGACGGTCGAGTTGATGGAAGCGCTGCCCACGGTCATTCTCGGATTTCTGGCGGGTCTTTGGCTGGCGCCATTCGTCGAAACCAATCTGCTCGGTGTGTTTCTGACGCTGTTGTTACTGCCGCTGTCACTGCCGCTGTTTGGTTATCTGTGGCTGCGCATGCCACGCAGTATTCGCCTTCGAGTCCCCGCTGGCTGGGAAGCCGCACTGATCATTCCTGTGATTGCCTCGGTGGTCTGGTTCTGTTTTTTGGTCGCTCCGCCGATGGAGGCCCTTATCTTTGCGGGCAATATGCAGGCCTGGATGGATCATACACTGGGGATCGGCTATGACCAGCGCAACGCTCTGGTCGTCGGTATTGCGATGGGTATCGCGGTGATTCCGACCATCTACTCCATAGCCGAAGATGCGATCTTCAGTGTGCCCAAGCATCTAAGTCTTGGCTCGCTTGCCCTCGGCGCAACACCCTGGCAGACCCTGATTGGCGTCGTCCTGCCCACTGCGAGCCCCGGCATTTTTTCGGCGGTAATGATCGGCATGGGCCGTGCGGTGGGTGAAACTATGATCGTGCTCATGGCGACCGGCAATACTGCCGTGATGGATCCGAGTCTGTTCCAGGGCTTGCGCACCCTGTCGGCAAACATTGCGGTTGAAGTGCCTGAATCTGAAGTTGGCAGTACGCATTTCAGATTGCTTTTCCTCGCCGGCATGGTGCTCTTTGTGTTCACTTTCGCCTTCAATACGCTGGCTGAAATTGTGCGTCAGCGTTTGCGCCGCAAATTCGCTTCCCTGTAAATGCCAATGAGTTCACACAAGAACATCCCGAGGGCTTTGACGATGCAGGACGCTCGCAGCGTCCGGGCCTATATGAAGTCTGGGCAGCCCTATGTCTGGCTGACTGCCGGTGCGATTGCGGCCAGCATCATCATCACGGTCGCCTTGCTTCTGCTGACGATGGCGCGCGGCGTGGCACATTTCTGGCCTGCTGATCTGGTGTTGGCCAGCTATCAGGCGCCACATGCCCAGGCCCAGCCGGTCCTGGCGGAGTTTCGTTCGAGTGAGGAAGTCACCAGCGCCCGGCTCAAAAATGCCGGGCTGCCAGTAGACGAAGCTCAGGATTTTTATGAACGAATCCTGCTCAAGATCGGCAACCGCGATCTGGGCGGCGTGGACTTTCGCTATGTCATATCGGACTGGCTTGTTGATCGCAGTACACCGGCGGACGCGGTGGTATGGGAAAGACTGGAATGGGGCAACCTTCATGGATTTCTCCAATCAGTGCAGTTCGATGGTCGGACCATTGAAGGTGACGAGGCCTGGGAGCGATACCGTCAGGCGCAGAAGCGCGCCAGCGCATTGCGGCACAAGATCGAGCGCATCGAAAAGAAGGAGATCGGCCGCATCAATTACCAGATGGAGCAGCTGCGTCTATCTGAGCGGCGCTTGGAGATCGACGGCCTCAGCAGAGCGGATGTGCCCGAGCCCTATCTGGCGCTGGACGCCAGACGGCAGGAACTGGACCAGAGCTATGCTCTGCTGAGCGAGGAACGCGCACGGCTTTACCGCGCACTTGGGCGCGATAGCCTCATTGCGCGGACAGCGAGCGGGCAGGAAGTCAGCATGCCCCTGAGTAAGCTGGTCACAGGCTATCGCCCAAATGATATGAATCTGCTGGACAAGGTGCTGCATTGGTTCGGCAAGCTGTGGGAATTTGTTTCTGAAGATCCAAGAGAGGCCAATACGGAGGGCGGCATCTTTCCGGCAATTTTTGGCACCGTCATGATGGTGTTACTGATGTCGGTCTTTGTCACACCTTTCGGTATTCTGGCGGCACTGTATCTACGCGAGTATGCGAAGCAGGGCGCGGTTACCCGCGCCATTCGCATCGCCGTCAATAACCTCGCCGGCGTTCCCTCCATTGTGTATGGCATGTTTGGTCTGGGCTTCTTCGTCTACTTTCTCGGCGGCAACCTTGATCGCCTGTTCTATCCGGAGGCCGGGCCAGCTCCGGTGTTCGGAACACCCGGTATTCTGTGGTCATCGCTGACGCTGGCCTTGCTGACGCTTCCGGTGGTGATCGTTGCGACTGAGGAAGGCCTGGCCAGAATTCCGCGTTCAGTCCGGGAGGCCAGCCTGGCCCTGGGAGCGACCAAAGCCGAGACCTTGTGGAGAGTGGTGTTGCCGATGGCATCGCCAGCGATGATGACCGGTCTTATTCTGGCCATTGCTCGCGCCGCCGGTGAAGTAGCGCCGCTGATGCTGGTGGGCGTTGTGAAATTGGCACCTTCTCTGGCTCTGGACGGCAATGCGCCTTTCCTCCACCTTGATCGCAAATTCATGCATCTTGGCTTTCATATTTACGACGTGGGTTTTCAGTCGCCCAATGTCGAGGCGGCACGGCCACTGGTTTATGCCACCTCCTTCCTGCTTGTTCTGGTGATCATTCTGCTCAATATGACTGCCATCAGTATTCGCAATCGCCTGCGCGAACGTTATCGCGCGCTGGAGCACTGATCGTTGATGAACAAGAACCAGTCTGCCGCCGACCCCAAAACCATGACCCATCCGCAAGACACGACTCAAAATTCACGCGCGATCAAGATAGAAACGATGCAGCGCGAGCGACTTAGCACCCGTATCGAAGACGAAAAAATTGCCCTTGAAGTCGATAATCTGAATCTTTTCTACAGTGCGAAACAGGCGCTCAAGGGCATCAATCTGCAGATCCCGGAAAACAAGGTCACGGCCTTTATTGGCCCTTCTGGTTGTGGCAAATCAACCTTGCTTCGTTGTTTCAACCGAATGAATGATCTGATCGAGGATTGTCGCGTGGACGGGCAGATTCGCCTGGGCGACAAAAACATCTTTGATCGGGATGTCGATGTGGCACTGTTGCGCAGACGCGTCGGGATGGTGTTTCAGAAGCCGAACCCGTTTCCGAAGTCGATCTATGAAAATGTTGCCTACGGTTTGCGGCTCGCCGGCGGCCCACAGAAGCGGCGCGATCTGGACGAGACCGTGGAGTGGGCGCTCAAGGGCGCGGCGCTCTGGGACGAGGTCAAGGATCGGCTGGATGACTCGGCCCTCGGATTGTCCGGCGGTCAGCAGCAACGCCTGATTATTGCCCGGGCCATTGCCGTGCATCCGGAGGTGATTTTGCTGGACGAGCCCTGCTCAGCACTGGATCCGATTTCGACCCTCAAAGTGGAGGAGTTGATCAACGAGTTGAAACGGGACTACACCATCGTCATGGTCACTCACAATATGCAGCAGGCCGCGCGCGTCAGCGATTACACGGCCTTCATGTATGTCGGTGACCTGGTGGAATACGGTAATACCGACAAAATCTTCACCAGCCCCTCGAAGAAACAGACCGAGGATTACATTACGGGTCGGTATGGCTAAGTCGAGAAATAGATCATGAATAACTCCGGATATCAGACGCACATTTCCAGCCAGTTCAACGCAGAGCTGGAGGACGTTCGTCAGCGAGTGCTGACCATGGGGGGGCTGGTCGAGCAGCAGTTGCTTGATGGCATGCGTGCCCTGATCGAACTCGATGTGGGCCTGGCCAGAAGCGTTATTCGAAACGATGACAAGGTTGACTTCCTAGAAGTGACCATCGACGAGGAGTGCTCGCGGATTCTGGCGCGGCGCCAGCCAACCGCCTCGGACCTCAGGCTGGTTTATGCGGTGATCAAGACGATTACCGACCTCGAGAGAATAGGTGACGAGTCTCATAAAATTGCACAGATGGCAAAGCGCCTGGCCAGAGAGGAGAAACTCGAAAAATCTCTGCGAGAAATCAACAGTCTCTCCAGACTCGTGGCGCAGATGGTGCGGGATGTACTGGACGCTTTTGCGCGCATGGATGCGGGAGCCGCACTGGAAGTCGTGCGTCGAGATCAGGGGATCGATGACGAATACGAAGCGCTGGTACGCCAGTGCATTACTTACATGATGGAAGAACCGCGCACCATCAGTCGCGTGATGAACCTCATTTGGTGTATTCGGGCCTTGGAGCGCATTGGGGATCATGCCAAGAATATCGGTGAGTACATCATCTACTTCGTCAAAGGAAAGGACGTGCGCCATATTCCCATCGACGAAGTGGAGCGCGAGGTTCTGGGGCGAAATCCGGATCAGTCAGCCGAGTAAGAAGTTCTGAATCAGCGCTTCACGCAGCGGCGAATGCCTGACTAATCATCTTGATTGCACCGAAAATTCTGGCATCCTTCAGCCCGCAGCCGGTCCCGAGCCGCTATCATATACGGCTGATATGGCCAAGAATCCGACCAGAAAGAAGTCCAAAGACAAGCCCAAGCGCTCTCTATTTGGTCGCTTGATCCTCGTAATTTTTGGACTGACGATTCTGGCGGTCAGTATTGGCGCGCTGGTGCTGTCCGGCTATGCAATCCAGCTGGACGAAGAGATTCGGACTCGCTTTGCCGGGACACGATGGGCCTTGCCAGCGCAGGTATTCTCGGCAGCGCAGGACCTGTATCCAGGCCGAGAATTTACTGCGAAACAATTCAAGTACGAATTGGATCGCCTGGGTTACCGGGCCAGTCAGGAGTTGGCAGGGCCCGGGACTTACGTTGTCGGCAGGGCAGGCGTTTCAGTGCATGTTCGTGCGTTTCAGTTCTGGGATGGCCCGCAGCCAGAGGCCAAGATTGCCGTGGCATTTGATCAGTCCGGCATTGCCAGCATGCGTGATCTGGAAGCCGATCAGGCCCGCGACATCGTGCGTCTGGATCCCATGCTGATCGGCAGTATTTATCCCACACGCCAGGGCGAGGACAGAGTGCTGCTGCGTCTGGATGAGATTCCGATGCTTCTGCGTGAAGGTCTGATCGCGGTCGAGGATCGCGGCTACTACGACCACTTTGGGATCAGCTTGCGGGGCATCGCCCGTGCGGCGATGGCCAATTTCGAAGCCGGGCGGGTCGTGCAGGGGGCATCAACGATCACCCAACAATTGGTGAAAAATTTCTTCCTGACCAGCCGCCGCGACATCAAGCGCAAGGCCAAAGAGGCGCTTATGGCTGTGCTTCTGGAGGCGCACTACAGCAAGGACGAGATTCTCGAGGCCTATTTCAACGAGGTCCATCTGGGTCAGGATGGCAACCGCGCGGTGCACGGCTTCGGTCTGGGCAGCCGTTTCTACTTCAATAAGCCAGTCAGCGAGTTACGGGTGCATGAAATCGCTCTGCTGGTGGGGGTTGTAAAAGGTTCTTCCGCCTACAATCCGCGCCGCAACCCCAAGAACGCTACCGCGCGCAGAAAAGTGGTTCTCGACGTCTTTCTCCGCGAAAAACTGATCAGCCAGGAGCAATACGAGGAAGCCATTGCTGCCCCCTTGGGAGTTGCCGGGAGCAAGGGCGGTACGGTGGCCCGTTACCCGGCTTTCGTTGATCTGGTCAAGCGTCAGCTCAAAGGGGAGTACAAGGACGAGGATATCGTCAATGAAGGGCTGCGCATATTTACGACGCTGGATCCGCAGACACAGGAACTTCTGGAAAAAAATCTGTCAGCAGGTCTGAGCAAGCTCGAAAAGGGTCGCAAGATGGCGCCCAATACGCTTCAGACTGCGGGCGTAGTGACGAGCGTCAATGGGGGCGAAGTGCTGGCCATCGTGGGCGATCGAAATTATCGCTACGCGGGGTTTAATCGAGCGCTGGATTCCAAGCGCAGTATCGGGTCGCTGGTAAAACCTTTCGTGTATCTGGCCGCCATGGCGGGAGATCCCGTTCGCTTTCATCTGCAGACGATTGTCGAAGACCGGGAAATCGAAGTGCCGCTGGACCGCAAGAAGGTCTGGAAACCGAAGAATTACGACAAAAAAACGCACGGTCCGCAGCAGTTGTATATGGCACTGGCCAAGTCCTACAACCTGCCAACGGTGCGGGTGGGGATGGAGGCAGGGGTTGAAAATGTGATCAAGACGCTCAAGGCCAGCGGTTATTCGGGCGATACGCCGGCCCTGCCCAGCGTGCTTCTGGGCGCCGTCGATATCGCTCCGATCGAAGTGGCCCAGATGTACGGGACTTTGGCCGCTGGCGGTTTTCAGAGCCGCCTATCGGCGATCCGCAGTGTGACCACCAAAGAAGGCACGCCGCTCAATCGCTACCCGATCAAAGTGAGACAGACATTGCCTGAAGGGCAGACCTATCTGATCAACTGGGCGCTGACCAAGGTGATTCGAGTGGGGACCGCGCAGCACGCCCGGTCGGCCATTCCTCCGGGCACTGAGCTGGCGGGCAAGACCGGTACGACCGACGATCTTCGCGACTCCTGGTTCGCAGGCTTCGGGGCCGATCTGGTTTCGGTGATCTGGATGGGCAGGGATGACTATAAGTCCATGGGATTCACGGGCTCCTCGGGTGCCCTGCGACTATGGACTCAGTTGATGAAGGACCTGAAAGTTCATGGCCTGGACATGATTCCGCCGGCCGAAATCGAAGAGCAGCTAACGGATCCTTTCACTGGATTGCGCGCTGACGAGGGCTGTCCGGACGCCATCCTGATACCCTATCTGCAGGGCCGTGCGCCGACGGACTATGCGCCCTGTGCGCGGGCAGCGGCACCGACACGTTTTGAATGGTTGCGGGAGATTTTTGAATAATGAATGTGCGCCTTGTCGCAATTGTGCTGATGGCCGCGCTGCTCCATGCCTGTGTCTCTGCTCCCTCCTCGACCGGGCGCAAGGATTCCTCGCTGCCCTATCCCACAGGCTCATCGTCCCCCGTGGAACGGGACACCCAGGGAGTTCGGGAAGAGCCGGAAGTGGCTTTCATTCCCCCTTTTGGCGGCGTGCCCACGCCGCTGGAGAACGAAGCGGTCCTGCCGCCCTCCTTTCCCAAGTCCGCGGAGGAGATCAGCGGTCAGGCCGTTGTATCGTTGATGCGGCAGTCTAATGAGGCCAGAAGCGAGGGCAAGTGGGATCTGGCCGCATCGCTGCTTGAGCGTGCGCAGAGAATTGAGCCGCGGAATTATTTTGTGTGGTCTGCACTGGCCAAGGTTTATCTGGGGCAGGATCAGTTGGATCAGGCGATTTCCGTTGCCGGCAAGTCCAACAGTCTTGCGCGCGGCAACGTCTATGTTGAACTCGAGAACTGGAAAACGATTGCCCAAGCTCGTCGTGCGAATGGTGATTCCATTGGCGCTCTGCAGGCCGAGGCCCGTGTGGACGAGATCGAGCGACTGCTCGAATCTTCCAAGGGTTAGCTAGCAAGGACCCAGGCTATTGCGCGAGCTCTTCGGCCCTGACGGTCTGCTGGCCCAGGGCATTCCCGGCTTCCGGCCGAGAGAAGTGCAGGCGCGCATGGCCGAAGAGGTTCGTCTGGCCCTGGAAAACAGTGATCTTCGCCTGATCGAGGCCGGCACCGGCACCGGGAAAACCTTCGCCTATCTGGTTCCGGCCCTGATGGGTGCCGCTCGCGTCATCGTCTCAACTGGCACGAAGAATCTTCAGGATCAGCTATTTGAACGAGATTTGCCGCGCTTGCTCGAAGTCCTTCGAGTCCCCGCGCGAACCGCCATGCTCAAGGGACGCAGCAATTATCTGTGCCTGTACCGAATGAAGCGAGCAGGGCAGGCAGCCGGGGGGGCTGACACGCGCCTGCAGGATATTGAACGCTGGTCGCGCTCAAGCAATCGTGGCGAAGTCAGTGAGTTGGGTTATCTGATTGAGGACGAGCGCCTGAAGTTTTCCATCACTTCGACGGCCGACAATTGCCTGGGCAACAAATGCCCGGACTTCAACGAATGTTTTGTGGTCAAGAGCCGGCGTGCCGCCATGGGGGCAGATCTGGTGGTCGCTAACCATCATGTGTTGCTGTCCGATGTGCTGCTCAAGGAAGAAGGTTTCGGCGAGATCCTGCCCGGTGCAGATGCAGTGATCGTCGACGAGGCTCATCAGCTGCCCGAACTGGCAGGCCAGTTTTTCGGGACGCGCGTGTCCAGCAGGCAGTTGCGCGATCTGGCCGATGATGCGCTGAAGTTGGCGGCAGAGCAGGGCGATGTTCCCGCTCTGCACACCGCCGCCATGGCCATGGCCAATCCGGTCATTCGTCTGGAGGCTGCATTGGCCGGCCTCAATGGGCGCATGGAATGCGATCAGTTCCTGCGTAACAAGGAACACAGTGAAATTGTCGAGGCAGTGCGCACTGTGCTTGATGAACTGGTTCAGGAACTGGATGGCTGTCGTGATCGCAGCGTCGCCCTCGAGTCACTGGCTGGGCGGGCCAATCATGTCTACTCCCGTTTGGCCCTTTGCACGCTGCAGGGCTCCGATGAAGACCACGTTCGCTGGGTGGAAACACAGGGACGTGGCGGTAGCTTCCATGCTACGCCGCTGGATATGGGAAAAGGCTTTGCGCGTGTTTTTTCCGCCCACCCCGCTGCCTGGGTGCTGACCTCGGCCACGCTTTCC
>JBFJJV010000106.1:0-10684 GCA_041635265.1 Panacagrimonas sp. | reverse complement strand
TTCGAGAAAATCGTCCTGTGCTCGATTCCGCAGCTGCGACGGTTCCTGCTGTCGCCAAGTCGCGCACAGTTGAAGCGATCTCACTACATTTTCAGATTTCAGGTGCCCCGCTGGGCAGAAAAGCGCCTGCCTAAGAATGATTTTGCCTGGATGCGCGAGCAGCTTTTCAAGCGCTGGTCGCCGACCTATGACTTCAGTGAAGCGGAGTTGGCGCCGATCCTGAAGAATTTTTCTGAGCCCGCACGGCTCAAGGCGGCAATCGATTATTACCGCGCGCTGCCGGCCCTGATCGTCAATCTCCGGCAAGTGCGTAGCGCTCTTCGTGCCATTAGCGTTCCAACCCTGATGATTCACGGCAGCGAGGACGGTTGCGCAGGCTCAGAGATGTTCCAGAATCAGGAGAAGCGCTTCAAGGCAGACTATGAGCTGGTCGAGGCGCCGGGGATGGGCCACTTCCTGCAGTACGAGAATCCGCAGTGGTTTGCCGAGCAGATCATTCGCTACTTCGCCAAGACTTGATCGCGCTTCAGATCATGATTGGCGGGGGCTTTCGGGGGCCTCATTGCCTGACGGACGATCGCTCGTCCCTCAGGCAATCTGCCCCGCTGCGGTCGCCAAATGAGCGGGATCATCGTGCGCAATTGGCAGCCAGCTTGGCCTAGCCGGCCGGATAGGCCTGGGGGCTGGCCGGTCCGACTTCAAGAACGCCCAGAGGCTCGGCTCTGCCGGCGAGTCGGAAGCGGAAGCTGCCTGGCTGCTCAGCGGTGAACTTGAGCACCACCGCTTGTCCTGCGGGCAGCGCCACGTTCAGATCGTAGCCTTCGATGTGCAATGCGCCGCCTTGTTCCGAATCGATGGCGAGAAGCACATCCTGCCCATGGTCAACCACGATCGCCTGCGGCCCGTGCGTCAGTTGACCGTTACGAATCACCAGCTCGTAAGTGCTGGCACGCGGCGCGACGCTATTTGGCCTCAGATGATCGTTGGATGGGACGCTGGACGGGACCATGACGTCCTGGACCGGGTCGTAATAGGCGCTTTGCGCCATCAGCGGCGCGGCGGCAAAGGCCGCGATGAGCCCGGCGGCGAGCAAGGGGTGACGTGTTCTAGACATTCTTATTCGATCAGTTTTCATGAGTTCTCTTCCCATCAGATGATTGAAATATTGCCCGGGCATCAAAGCACCACGCACTTGAGCCGAAGCTGAACTGGCCTGAATTGATCCGATCTGTAAAACTCCTACCCCCTCGAGCACATTGCCGATGATCAGGGCAAGCGGGGAGGCGTCTTTGGCCTCTTTTTTTGTGCGGAAAGGGTGTTAAAAATTCCGTCGTGCGGGCGATGACCGTGGGTCTGCGCCCGACCTCGCGCCCGACTCAGGGTCTGTTTCGAGAGAAAAAGATAAAAAATTTCTCGTCCTGGCCCTTGAAAGCCAAACGACTGCCTCCAATGATTAGCAGCCTACGTAAGAGAGTGCTAACAACGTGAGTATCAAGGCCTCGGCCGGGATCCTTGTGAGGGTTGGTACGGGTATATACGAATTAATTTAAGTCATTGATAACAGGAGTAAAAACATGGCTCTGCGTCCCCTGCACGATCGCGTGATCGTCAAACGTTTGGAAGAAGAGAAGAAAACCGCCAGTGGCATCCTCATCCCCGACGCGGCTGCTGAAAAGCCTTTGCGGGCTGAAGTGGTCTCGGTTGGTCCGGGCAAGCGTTCCGACGACGGCAAGGTTAATGCCCTCGACGTGAAAGTCGGCGACAAGGTGTTGATCGGCAAGTATTCCGGTACCGAAGTCAGGATCGATGGCGAAGATCTCGTTGTTCTTCGTGAAGACGACATCATGGCAGTGATCGCCTAAATCGCGTTCGCTATTCTACAGAATATTTAATGAATTCAAGAGGATAAAATATCATGGCTTCAAAAGAAGTGAAATTTGGTGACGACGCGCGTTCGCGTATGGTCAAAGGCGTGAACGTTCTGGCCAATGCAGTCAAGGTCACGCTGGGCCCGAAGGGCCGTAACGTTGTGCTCGACAAGAGCTTTGGTGCCCCGACCGTAACCAAGGACGGTGTGTCGGTAGCCAAGGAAATCGAGCTCAAAGACAAGTTTGAGAACATGGGCGCCCAGCTGGTCAAGGAAGTGGCTTCCAAGACTTCCGATCTGGCTGGTGATGGCACCACCACCGCCACCGTGCTGGCCCAGTGCATCGTGAATGAAGGCCTCAAGGCCGTCACTTCCGGTGTTGATCCCATGGACATCAAGCGTGGCATCGACCAGGCAGCCGCAGCTGTTTCCGAAGAGCTGAAGAAGATCTCCGTGCCTTGCAAAGATCGCAATGCGGTCGCGCAGGTCGGCACCGTCTCGGCGAATGCTGACAGCGCCATTGGCGACATCATCGCTGATGCGATGGACAAGGTTGGCAAGGAAGGCGTCATCACCGTTGAAGAAGGCAAGGGCCTTGAGAACGAACTCGACGTCGTCGAGGGCATGCAGTTTGATCGCGGCTACCTCTCGCCTTACTTCATCAACAACCAGCAGAGCCAGACAGTTGAGCTGGAAGACCCCTTGATTCTCATCACCGAGAAGAAGATCGGCAACATTCGCGAACTGCTCCCGGTTCTGGAAAATGTCGCCAAACAGGGTCGTCCGCTGCTGATCATTGCCGAAGACGTTGAAGGCGAAGCGCTGGCCACTCTGGTTGTGAACAACCTGCGCGGCGTGCTCAAGGTTGCTGCAGTCAAAGCGCCTGGCTTTGGTGACCGTCGCAAAGAACAGCTCAAGGACATTGCCATTCTCACCGGCGGCACCGTCATTGCTGACGATGTAGGCCTGAGCCTGGAGAAAGTTGAGGCAGCGGATCTGGGTACTGCCAAGACCGTCCAGATCGACAAGGAAACCACCACCATCGTTGACGGTGCTGGCGAAAAGTCCAAGATCGAAGATCGCGTCAAGGAGATCCGCCAGCAGATCGAAGTGTCCACCAGCGACTACGACACCGAGAAACTGCACGAGCGCCTGGCCAAGCTGGCCGGCGGTGTTGCGGTAATCAAGGTCGGCGCGGCGACCGAAGTTGAAATGAAGGAAAAGAAAGCCCGCGTCGAAGACGCGCTGCACGCGACTCGTGCAGCCGTTGAAGAAGGCATCGTGGCTGGTGGTGGTGTGGCACTGGTTCGCGCCTGTGGCGTACTCGACAAGCTCAAGGGCGCCAATGCAGACCAGCAGGTCGGCATCAACATCCTCAAGCGCGCCATTCAGGAGCCGCTGCGTCAGATCGTCAAGAACTCCGGCGACGAACCCAGCGTGGTTCTGGCCAAGGTTCGCGAAGGCAAGGGCTCCTTCGGCTATAACGCCGCCAAGGGCGACTACGGCGACATGATCCAGCTCGGCATCATTGATCCGACCAAGGTCACGCGTCTGGCCCTGCAGAACTCCGCCTCCGTGGCCGGTCTGTTGCTGACCACCGAAGCCATGATTGCTGAATCACCTGAGAAGGACTCCGCTGGTGCGCCTCCGATGGGTGGTGGTGACATGGGCGGCATGGGTGGTATGGGCGGCATGGGTGGTGGCATGGGCGGCTTCTAAGCCAGCTCCACTCGTGTTGCGCTAACCGCGTAGCCAGCTGTAAAGATGTAATGAACAGGGCGCCTTTGGGCGCCCTGTTTTTTATTGAAATGGGGAGATTCTTGCGCCTCTAATCAGACTATCGATTTGGGCGGGATGCCTATCCACGGCAAGTGAGTCACCTAAACTGGCCTGAATCGGCCTACATAGGTGGAATAATCCAGAGTCATGCGGCGCGTCGCCCATTTTGAGGGGCACTGACGGCGATCCAGAGACGTTTCGGGCAGCAGAAAAATAGCAGTACTATTGCCCCGGTGAAATTAGACGAGACTTGACTAAGCTCCTCAATGTCGGGACACAAAGCTGATCATTATTTGCAGGGCAGGTTTCGCTAATGACAGGGCCGCAGACAATTGATTGAAAGACGTGTGAACCTTTTGCATGAAAAGCACTTGCACCTATCCAAGGTTTCCAACTAAGAAAGGTCGCTGCTGAAAGCGCGCAAAGGTGAAGTGAAGAAAAGAGATAATCGCGAAAGATTTGGCAGCTCATTGCAAGGATTTAGGAACGTCATGAAAGAAACCGGTCTGATCAATTTTTCTCGTTCTCGCTGCTGGAGCAGTTTGAGATCACTGCGTGCGATTCTCTTGTTTTCCACTTGGCTGGTCATGAGTTGCAGCCAGGCTGAAAGTGAAGCTCCGGTCGCAATTAAAGCTGTCAAAGCCGACACGGTTTCCGCAGCGCCCGAAGAAGCCGCGTCGCTTGGATTTCGCATTGAGCTAGTCGGCGCTCCTGAGGTCGTCTACGATGCCAATCCGCTGGACTGCCGGACGACCGACGGACGAAAGATAAGGAATGACCACCCGGACATAGCCGCGAGAGCATTTCGTGACAGTAGTGGCACGGTGCATCTGCTTGCGAGCAGCAGAAGAAATTTCGAGCTGGCCGGACCAACGCTAGACGGGGTAAAGCGGCGAAGTTGTAATCAGATTTTTACCGGTGGCGGAAGCAACGAGCCCTCGCATTACGATCAGTTTCATTGGTTGGCCGCCGTCTACACGGAAAACGGAAAGGATGTGGTGGGTCTCACCCATCAGGAATTTCATGGCGATATCGTCTATCCGGAATGCAAGCCTCGAAAGGACAATGCGGCCCAAAGGTGCATGATGACCTCCATAAATCTTGTTTCGTCAAACAACTCTGGTGCAAGTTTTAAGGAAGTCGACGCGGATGGTCCACCCCTGATTGCCTCACCCTACAAATTCTCCAAAGAGGCCAGGAGAATCGGGTATCGGGCCCCGACGAATATTGTCATGAGTCCTTCGGACGGGCATTACTATTTTCTATTCAACGCTGACGCGTACAAACAGCAGAAATCCGGTGCCTGTGTACTGCGTTCTCGCAATATGAATTTTCAAGACGCGCGAGCTTGGGACGGGACCGGGTTCGAAATAGCTTTTGCGTCGCCTTACTTTAAGGAAGGATTGCGAGCCGGAGAGCATATTTGCACGCCGGTAGTGGACTTTTTCGTGCGAAGCCTAACGTACAACACCGAGGCAAAATCGTATCTACTCTTAGGGCACAACCGCGACGAGGTCGTTTACGCATGGTCAAAAGATTTGACAACGTGGTCTTCGCCTCAAACATTGATGCCGTATACCTCGCATCATAAGGCCGGGAGCAAGCAACAAGGCGGCGCAGCGGCCTATCACTCATTTCTAGACCCATCAAGCTCCAGTCGTAGTTTCGAGACGACAGGCGATGATTTTTTCGTTTACTTTACAACTTACTCTGAGCCGATAAAACACAAATCAGGCAATATACGGTTCACCGGGCGCGCCTTGAGCCGCCAGAAAGTAAAGTTGATTAAAAATTCAGGTAGCCGGTGATTCTCGGGCGTGGCCTGAACTCTCAGCTTGTCCGAAGCGTCTCGTTAATTTTTTTTCTGATCCTCTTGCACATTCTTTCTCGGCCGGTTTCGTTGTAGAGCTTGGCAAGCTGCCGCATCCCTGTGACGTTATCGGGGTCGATGCGCAACGCTCGGTTAAGAACGCTTTCCGCCTTCGTCAAATCGCCCTCTTTGCACAGTTTTCTCGCGCCACGTAGCAGAGCGTTCAACTGGCTGCTGGCCACTTTTTTTTGGATCACAGAATATTCCTCTATGATCGCTCGAAATGCGTTTTCAATAGCGAGATCAATTTCCGGTGCAAGGGGTTGAGAGAGTGCTGGCGCATTTTGAATTGACTCACTTGCGATCTTAATGTGAGAAGACGCGTCGGCAAAGTGGCGTTCATTGAACTGCTGAATTTCGGTAGAAAAGCGCTTCGTGAAGTCTTCATAGATCGCTTTGGAAAAGAAGTAATCCTGCTTTCTAAGTGGATCGGAATGAATAATGCGACGATATATATGAATATTCAGCTTTCCTCTGTGCATCGAATTGAGGCAGCGGATGAGTTCTAACTCAGAATAGCTCAAGCTGCGGTTTACTCGATCACTTCCCGATGTTGCTGGCTTGCTCTCAAATTTGGGTAGCTGCGCCCATTTCGTAAAATGGCCAAGGAGATTTGACTTGTGTTTGTCATACGAAGCGACCCTGAGACTTCTGCCGAGAACAGAGTGCCAACGCGCAATCTGGCTGCATTGCGTATTTTCATAGGTTTGCGAAAACTCTAAAAAGGTCGCGGTGTATCCGTTTTCTTTCACATGTTGTTGGTAGGCCGAGTAGCAGTGATCATAAACATGGCGTACGTAAGCAAAGACCCGAAGGTCGATATCTTCCGATTCACACCAATTCTTCAAACGTCGAATATCATTGACTCCGAGTTGAACTAGCATCTCACTTGAAACGATGGCCTTCGCCGCATTCCCGAAATAACTGTGTAGAAGCTCGCGAGATGTATTGTCAGGACTCGTGCTGAGACTATCGCGACTCGCTATCATCGCCTTTGCTAGCGCCGGACCGTTTCCACTAGATATTGCGCCTCCAGCCGCGTCCTCCGCGTACCTGTGATAGCCAAAGCCGAGGTTATGCAGCTCCGCGGAATGCCGAGCGAGCCATGCCTGGATTGCGGAAGAGCCGGTCTTGTGCAGACCAATATGGACAAAAAGCTGCTTTTTCATTTTAGGAGCCTTGAGCAGAAGAAGGGTGCGCCGCAGAGATGTTGCGGAATAGGTGCCAAGTACTGCAGAGGCTAGGCCCCATTGATTGCGAGATTACGGCCCATTTTTTTTTCCAGTTGCAGCGCGCTCGAGTCGCCGCAGTTGCCTGCGTAATGCGCCGACTTCTCTGCTTAATGTAGCGACGATCATGGATAAAGTTTCAGCGTCCATGTGTAGCTGCTCTGAATTCGAGCGATCGTCGACTCGATCATCAAACAGCCTATCCCGGCCCAAAAACCGCTTTGCAAGCGCATCATTGGAAGGTTGGTAGTGCGCGGTGATTTTCCTTGCGAGACCCGCATCAATCGCGAATTTCGTCTTTCCGATTTCTTTTTTGTGCGCTTTCTCAATCAGCCAATCAATCTCGCCGATGTCGGACACCATATTCGCCAGCCTGCGGAACTCAAGTAATTCGGCGCTCAGACTGCGATTATGAAAGCGTTCGTCTCCAGACTCATATTCCTCCAATTTGGCGCGTTCAATACTGATTCCAAATTGATCGAGTAGAGAGGCTGATAGCGGTCGTTTTTCCTTCGCATTGGTCAGCTCGTCGAATACCATGAGCTTGATTGCCTCGTCGCCAAAGCAGTCACCCCATGCGCCAATTCGCCTGCCCCAATGGTAGCGTGCATCACTATTTTCATCCCAATGGAGGTGGGTCGTCCGGCCTGAGGCCTTTACCTCCTGGTTGTAGCTGGACTCTATGAATCTGTCCTGCCGGCGCACATAAACGATGACTTGAAAGCTGGCACTCGGTTCAAGGGCAGAGAGAAGGGTGCGAACCTCTTCAGGATCACAATCACTGAAGTATTCGGACGAGAGCAGAACGTCCCTTCCGCGGTCCGTCTCCTGGCGAATCTTCTCGAAGATATTATCGTCTCCAAGCTCAAAAATTCGCAGATAATCGTGTCGATTACGGATGCTAGGAATATTAGGTGAGGCTTCGACAGCCACCCTGTGACTCTCTATCGGCCGTTCAGGCGTCCAAATATTGGCCGCTTCCAATTCGGTTCGTATCCGTGGGAGCACGTTCTGAATAAGGCTGGTGCCGGTCTTTGGCATGCCAATATGCAAGTAAAATTTGGACATCTTCGATTCGGTGTAAGTAAAAAAGACTAGGTCAAAGAATCTATATCAGGGGCAGAGGAGGATGGTTTTGTATGCTCGCCAACTCATTCCGCTTTTATAGATCGTTTGTCGGGGGTGTTTGATGGGCTAATATATACCAGTGGTGCACCGCTTTCTGTTTTGCCGGCGAGGGCATCTTTATGTTTGCGACTAGGCAAAGCGTTAATTGCAAGGGAAATATATATGGCTTTGGACCGTGAAATGAAGGACACACGCGCACGTATTGCGTACGTGCGGATTAGATTGACTGAAATTGGGGAGGAGAGGAAAAAGCTGAACGAGGAAAGGAAGCAACTCACTGAATTAATAAAGGCGTCAGCCGCGAAGAAGCCAAGCAAAGGCTGATACTTGCAGCAAGGTTTCAAGGTGAGAGTAGCGGACAACAGAGAGGCGGAGCAGCCGGAATTCTTTTCCTGCCTTGCCTTGTTGCGAACCAGCCTCTTGATTCCATTCTTCTGCTCTGGTGAATGGTGGGCAAGAAGGGTAAGTTCATTCTAGGTAGGCAAGCCAGTTTTCCTGCGATCAATTTCTACGAATCATGCGGCTCTTGCCCGGCCCTGTTGTTGTAGATAGCACAACTGCTTTTTTCTGCGGGTGGCCGGGCGACATCGGGGGACCCTAGCCTAGCCTGCCCTTTTGGGGGCTAGGGCGTGGCGTACAGAAGTCCCAAGCTTTACGTTCGCTTCTAACGTTTGAGCTGGCGCCTGGAACAGATTGACGCTGGTAGTCTTAGATGTTGATCCGAGCAGGCTTTATATCTGTGCCGAGTCGCTCAAGCGCCGGACTGGTCCAGTTGCGTACGCTTGCCACTGCGGCAGTTCATATTTTGCGCGGGCCCGTCAGTCCCGTAGTTGACTGGATCGCAGCGGATTATTAGGTGACGCTGTTATCGGGGAGGCGGTCATCGGCGTGAACGTGCACAAATGGTAATATTTCGACCAGTCAGGAAAGGGAATGGAGAGAGCGGATTTCTCTTCTCATGTCGCGCCCCTCCATCCATCTTGCCCTCTGAATCTTTGGAGTGTAGCCGCTTTGAAATTGTCCGAGCATCCCTATCGCAGTCAGCCCGAAAAAGCCTATTGGTCTAAAGCGGTTTCGGTTAAGCACCCATTGGATATTGATCAATGGTACGAGCCGAAGTTCGAGATCGGCCGCAAACCTATTGCAACCGCAGGGAGCTGCTTCGCCCAGCACATCGGCAGAGTACTGCGCAATAGCGGATATCGATTTCTGGACGTAGAGCCTGCTCCGGATTTTCTTCCCGCTGAGTTGCATGAAGAGTTTGGTTACGGAATGTATTCTGCCAGGTACGGCAACGTCTATTCCAGTCGCCAGCTTCTACAACTGATCAAACAAGCCTTGGGAGAGTTTAGCCCTGAGGAATCAAGCTGGAATCTAGGACAGGGCGTTGTAGATCCATTCAGGCCGACGATCGAATCCGAGCCGTTCGCGAATGAGGCGGAAATGCGGGCCTCTCGCATTCACCATCTCAATCGGGTCGCAGAATTGTTCTCCCGGGTCAAAGTCTTCGTATTTACACTCGGACTAACTGAGGTCTGGGCGTCCAGGCAGGATGGTGCGGTCTTTCCTTTGTGTCCGGGAACCGCTGGCGGTAGTTTTGATGGCGGCCGCCACCACCTGCTCAACTTGACCGTGCGAGATGTCGTGCAGGACTTGGTGGAATTTATTCATCGCGTTCGCGGGATCAATCGGGGAGTCAAAATTTTGCTGACGGTCAGTCCGGTCCCGTTAGTAGCCACGGCCACCGCGAATCACGTTGTAGTTGCAACTCAATACTCCAAATCAGTTCTCCGGGCGGCCGCTGGAGAGCTTTGTCAAAGGTTCGCCTTTTGTGATTACTTCCCATCGTATGAAATCATTTCTTCACCCCCGCTGCGAGGGCAGTTTTACAATCCTGATATGCGAACAGTTTCGAATTTCGGTGTAGAGCACGTGATGCGGCAATTTTTAAAGGCCCATCCTGCGCTGTCAGCCGGACCGACCGCGAAGCAGGACTTGGCTGGAGCAACTATAGATGCAATGAAAATCCATTGCGACGAGGAGCTTCTTTCTGGTTTTGGACCGGCTTGATGGCGCTAATATTTATCACCGGAAATTCCCATTCGGCAGCGATGAGGAAAGGGCTGTCGCTTCTTGAAGGGGATTTACACCAGTTGGCATCAACTGTTCGATTTGAGATATTCGGTCTTGGTTCCGATTTCGCGCTTGATGATGGTTTTTTCAGAGAAGCTGGCAAATATTTGCTGCTTAATAGCGGGCATCTCCATGAGGCGAGATTCACACGGCTTCCTCCGGATCCAATGCCCTTTGCCTGTGGGTTCTGCCTCCCGCAATGGCACGAATTTTCATGGAGCGCATCGTGGAAGCTTGAGGCGGGCGGTTCTCCAATAAATACCCCATACGCAGAAATTAGCGCCGTGCAAATGCGGAAAGCCTTTGAAACGAAGAAGCGGCATTCTCTTCGTGCCTTGGTTTATCTCAAGGAGCAGCGCCACAATATTTTTGCTATCGAGTGCCCATATCCATTCAAACATCGAACTGACAGCGACAGTTGGGATTTGCCGACCGTACTGGCAGCCGACAATTTTTGCCGTCAGCTATTCAGATCGATTTGCAAAGAGAGTGGCATGCCTTTGGTAAGAGTACCTGAGCATTGCTTGGATGGAGATGGATTTATGAAGCCGGAGTATTCCGCGGGCAAAGATGACAAATTTCACGGAAATGCCAAATTTGGCGAAACGATGTTACGCGAAATACTCAAGATGGATTGCGTTATCGATGGTGTGCGGGAGTAGATACCCAATGTGTCCT
>JBFJJV010000105.1:0-10811 GCA_041635265.1 Panacagrimonas sp. | reverse complement strand
TACAGCCTGATTTTCCGGCAACCGGTGGGACGCAATGTCATCACCCTGTGTGACAGCATTTCCTGCCACTTGACCGGCTTTGATGAAGTCAAGGCGGCGTTGGAAAGCAAGTTGGGAATCAAGTCGGGTCAGACCACCGCCGATGAGAAATTCACCCTGCTGCCAATTTGCTGTCTCGGCAATTGTGATCACGCCCCTACGCTGATGATCAATGATGATCTTCACGGAGATGTGGATCCCGCAGGCCTCGACAAGATTCTGGGCGCTTACACATGAAGATCAGTGCCGATACCCATCCGCTGACCCACACGATTGATAAGGCGCGCGGCCCGCTTGACCTCAAGGGCTATGAGCGAGTGGGTGGCTACGAAGGCCTGCGCAAGGCGATCAAAAGTAGTGACCCGTTGAGCGTGCAGAAGGCGGTCAAGGACGCAAACCTGCGTGGTCGTGGCGGGGCGGGATTCCCGACCGGCATCAAATGGAGCTTGGTCCCGATGGGGCCGGACGCCGGTGCCAAGTATCTGGTCTGCAATGCGGATGAAATGGAGCCGGGTACCTTCAAGGATCGCCTGCTGATGGAAAATGCGCCGCACCTCATGGTCGAAGCCATGATCGTGGCGGCCTATGCCATTGGCGCTTGCACCGGCTATATCTTTCTGCGTGGTGAATACGTCGAGGCAGCCAAGAATCTGAACAAGGCTCTGCGCGAAGCGCGCGATGCTGGATTACTTGGCAAAAACATTCTCGGAAGCGGCTGGGATTACGATTGCTTCGTGCATAGCGGAGCGGGCCGATATATTTGCGGCGAAGAAACTGCGCTGATCAACTCGCTGGAGGGCAGGCGAGCCAATCCGCGCGCGAAGCCACCATTTCCACAGATCAGCGGTCTATGGGGGCGTCCCACCGTCGTCAACAACGTTGAGACCCTGTGCAATATTCCCGGCATCGTCGTCAATGGCGGTGAATGGTTCAAGGGTCTGTCTCAAGGCAAGACCAAGGATGGCGGCACCAAGCTCTACGGTTGCTCAGGGCGCGCCAACAAACCGGGAACCTGGGAGTTGCCCTTTGGCACCAGCACGCGAGAATTGCTGGAAGTTCATGCCGGCGGCATGCGGGACGGCAAGAAGCTGAAAGCCTGGCTGCCGGGCGGTGCGTCGACTGATTTCCTGCTTCCCGAGCATCTTGATTTGCCGATGGATTTCGACACCATCTCCAAGGCGGGTTCGCGCATGGGAACCGGGCAGATTGCGGTGGTAGCGGAAGGTCAGAGTATGGTGTCCGCCGTACGTAATCTGGAAGAATTTTTCGCCCGCGAGTCCTGCGGATGGTGTACGCCGTGCCGCGACGGACTGCCATGGTCTGTGCGCATACTTCGTGCCATCGAAAAAGGCGAGGGCAAACCGGGGGATGTCGAGCAGCTGCTCAAGCTGACACGCCAGCTCGGCCCCGGGCGCACCTTCTGCGCGCACGCGCCAGGTGCAATGGAACCATTGCAATCGGCAATCAAGTTCTTCAGGGAAGAATTTGAAGCAGGTATTCGTTCAACCCCGGCGGCCATTAGTGCTGCCGCAGTCACCGCTTAATCGGGCAGCGCAGGCAAATGGCAAAGATCCACGTTGACGGCAAACAGTACAAGGTCGATGGCGGCAACAATCTGCTGCAGGCCTGCCTGTCGATGGGGCTGGATATTCCCTATTTCTGCTGGCATCCCGCGCTGGGCAGTGTGGGCGCCTGTCGGCAGTGCGCGGTCAAACAGTATCGTGACGCTGACGACAAGACCGGCCGAATTGTTATGTCCTGCATGACGAACACGCAGGACGATACCTATATCTCTATTGCGGACGAAGAGGCGGTGGAGTTTCGTCAGTCCATCATCGAATTTCTGATGACCAACCATCCGCACGACTGCCCCGTCTGCGAAGAAGGTGGACACTGTCATTTGCAGGATATGACCGTGATGACCCGGCATCACTCGCGCAATTATCGTTTCGACAAGCGCACCCATCTGAACCAGGACCTTGGCCCCTTCATCGGCCATGAAATGAATCGCTGCATCAGCTGCTATCGCTGCGTGCGCTATTACCGCGACTACGCCGGTGGCACCGATCTCGGCGTCTACGGTACCGCATCAAACGTCTACTTCGGTCGTGTCGAAGACGGCGTTCTGGAAAGTGAATTCAGCGGCAATCTGACGGAAGTTTGCCCGACCGGCGTTTTTACCGACCAGACGCATTCGGAGAAATACACGCGCAAATGGGACATGCAGTTTGCGCCCAGTATTTGTTCTGGCTGTGCAGCGGGCTGCAATGTGTCGCCGGGCGAGCGTTACGGCGAAGTTCGTCGCATTGAAAACCGCTACCACGGCGCGTTAAACGGCTATTTCCTGTGTGATCGCGGCCGCTTTGGTTATGGATTCAGCAATAACAAGGATCGCCCAAAGCAGCCGGTGCTGAAGATCGAGAATCGTCGCAAGGTGGTCTCGACTGAAGTGGGTGCCGAGCAGGCCCGCGCAATCGTTGGCGGCGCCAAAAAGATACTCGGGATCGGTTCTCCGCGTGCTTCGCTGGAGGCCAACTACGCATTGCGCAAGATCGTTGGCGCGGATCGTTTCAACAGCGGCATCGCCGACCATGAGCATGCCCTGATCAGGCAGGTTTCCGAAATCCTGCGTGGACCGATCGGGGCCGCCAATATTCGCGACATCGAAGATGCTGACTGCGTTCTGCTTCTGGGTGAAGACGTTACGCAAACCGCGCCGCGCGTCGCGCTCGCCGTGCGCCAGGCCGGCCGCGGCAAAATGGCGACCGAAGGTGCAAAGAAAAATATCGCGGACTGGCAGGTCATTTCACTCGCCGATCTGGTTCAGCAGCAGCGCAATCCCATTGTCATTGCAACGCCAGAAGCTTCGCGTCTGGATGATGCGGCCAGTACGCTATACCGCGCCGATCCGAATCGGATTGCGCAGCTGGGGTTTGCCATCGCCCATCGCATCGACCCGAGCGCGCCTGATGGTGCGGGTCTGGATGAAACGGCGAGCAAGTTGGCGGCCGATATTGCCCAAGCCCTCTGCGCAGCGAAAAAGCCGCTGGTAATTTCGGGTACCGCTTCAGGCTCCGCCGCGATGCTACACGCAGCCGGAAACGTCGCCTGGGCGCTGAAGGCAAAAGACATCGCAGTCTCGCTGTCGCTCACCGTGCCGGAAGCCAACAGCATGGGTGCATCCTTGTTTGATGCACCTGCCGTTGAATCAGGCTTGCAGTGTGCGGCTGATGGTGAGGTCGACGTCTTGATCGTGCTGGAAAATGATCTCTATCGTCGTGCCCCGAAAGCACTGGTAGATGCGGCCATGAGCAAAGCTCGCGTCATCGTGATTGATCATCAGATGAGCGAAACCGGCAAACAGGCAGATCTGATGCTGCCCGCAGGGACCGTTTTTGAATCGGACGGCACCTTTGTCAATATGGAAGGGCGCGCCCAGCGATTCTTCCAGGTCTTTGACCCGACGTATTACGACCGCAGTGTTTCGGTGCAGGAATCGTGGCGTTGGTGTGCCCTTATGGGTGACATGGATTGGACGTCACTGGATGATGTTTCTGCCCAGTGCAGCGCCGAGATGACGCAGTTCTCTGTGATTGCGGAGGCGGCCCCCAACGCGCAATTCCGCATGAAGGGCATGAAAATGGCCCGCGCGCCACATCGTTACTCAGGCCGCACAGCCATGCGTGCCAATCTTTCTGTTCACGAGCCGCGCGCCACCCAGGACGCCGATTCGGCGCTGGCTTTCTCCATGGAAGGGGTCAATGGCTCGATGAATCTGGACCGGCCATCCGAGTTGCTGCCATTCGCATGGGCGCCCGGCTGGAACTCCCCACAGGCCTGGAACAAGTTCCAGGACGAAGTCGGTGGGCAGCTCAGGGGTGGCGACTCTGGCGAACCGGTTCTGCTCGCTGATGCGGGCGCCAAGACCTCCTATTTCAAGGCCAGCAGCAACGGGGCAGAGGGCCTGCATATCGTCGCCGTGCACCATATTTTTGGCTCAGAAGAGCAAAGCGCTCTGTCAGCAGCGATTCAGAAGCGTGTCCCGCAAAGCTGTGTCTTCGTCAGCCAGCAGGATGCCGAACAGCTCGGATTGAAAGAGCTCGCCCGGGTTTCCATCGGTGATGACAGCGTGAACCTGCCGGTGCGCATCAGCGAAAGTCTGACCCCGGGTAGCGTTGGTCTGCCACTCGGCTTCAAGGGCGTGCCCTTTGCCGTGCCGGGCGCTTCCATCAAGCTCGGAGCCGCCTGAGATGAGCTTGCCTGCCTGGGTCACCCCCGAATTGATCGCAACCGTTCTGCACATTGCAGAAGCGGCCGTGATTCTGATCGGGCTGGTAATCAGTGCTGCGTGGATGATCTGGCTCGAACGACGCCTGCTCGGTCTTTGGCAGGATCGTTACGGTCCCAACCGCGTTGGCCCGCTCGGCCTGGGTATTGTCATCGCGGACATGATCAAGATCTTCATGAAGGAAGACTGGACGCCGCCGTTCGCGGACAAGGTGATGTTCTGGATCGCGCCGATGATTGCCATGAGCACCATGATGCTCGGCTTCATGCTGGTGCCGCTGACACCGTGGTTGGGCGTTGCCGATTTCAATCTGGGCATTCTGCTGTTTCTGGCCATCTGCGGACTCGGCGTCTATGCAGTGATGCTGGGCGGCTGGGCCTCGAACAGTAAATACGCCTTGCTAGGTGGCCTGCGCTCATCGGCCCAGATGATCACCTATGAAGTCTTCATGGGCTTGTCCCTGATGGGCGTTGTGATGCTGGCCGGCAGCTTCTCCCTAATGGATGTGGTGAACTCGCAACAGAATCAGGGCGTGTGGAACGTGATTCCGCAGTTCTTCGGCTTCGTAACCTTCGCATTGGCTGGCGTCGCCACAACCCACCGAACGCCCTTTGACTTGCCCGAAGCCGAGCAAGAGCTCGCTGCCGGATTCCATACTGAATACTCCTCGATGAAGTTCGGCATGTTCTTCGTCGGTGAGTATGTCGGAATCGTGCTGATTTCCGCGATCACCGTTGTTCTGTTCTTCGGTGGATGGGACGTGCCGTTCGTGGACAATGAAGGACCGATCCTTTCCTTCTTTTCGTTCGCGGGCAAAACATTTATGTTCATGAGCAGCTTCATCCTCCTTCGCGCAGCCCTGCCCCGACCCCGCTACGATCATCTGATGGCCGCGGGCTGGAAAGTCTGTCTGCCGCTGACGCTGGTCAACGTCATGGTGACCGGAATCTATGTGGTTGCAACACAGACAGGAGGAGCTTGAGGTGAGTTTTATCAGCGTCATGAAGGGCATCGGCACCCAGCTCCGAAGCATTGGCATGATTTTCATGCACAGCTTCCGCAAGCGCGACACGATCATGTATCCGGAGGAGATGCCCTATCTTCCGCCGCGCTATCGTGGTCGCATCGTGCTCACCCGCGACCCCGACGGTGACGAGCGCTGCGTGGCCTGCAACCTTTGTGCGGTCGCCTGTCCGGTGGGCTGCATCTCATTGCAAAAAGCCGAGAGGGAAGATGGTCGCTGGTATCCGGAGTTCTTCCGCATCAATTTTTCCCGATGCATTTTCTGCGGACTCTGCGAAGAGGCCTGCCCGACCACCGCGATCCAGCTTACGCCCGATTTCGAAATGTGCGAATACGACCGGCAGAATCTGGTCTATGAAAAAGAGCATCTCACGATCAGCGGGCCAGGTAAGTATCCCGATTACAACTTCTATCGCGTCGCCGGTATGTCCATCAAGGGCAAGGGCAAGGGCGATGCACTTAACGAAGCCAAGCCCATCGATATCAAGAGTCTGATGCCTTAGCTATCAAAATTATGGAAATCGCCTTCTATCTTGCTGGATTCATCGCCGTGATCGCCACGATTCTGGTCATCGTGAACCCGAATCCGGTGCACGGACTGATGTATCTGGTGGCTTCGCTGCTCGCACTCGCTACCGTGTTTTTCACACTTGGCGCACCGTTCGCCGCCATGCTGGAAGTGATTGTTTACGCTGGAGCCATTCTGGTCTTGTTCGTGTTTGTAGTCATGATGCTGAATCTGGGTGAAGCGGTGACCACACAGGAGCGGGCATGGCTGAGTCCCGCTGTCTGGGTAGGGCCGGGGCTTCTATGCTCCCTCCTCCTATTTCTGGTCTTGTACTTGATGTTGGGCGGGGAACACACCCCGGTGGGATTGAAGGAAGTCAGCGCCAAGGAAGTCGGGATCAGCCTGTATGGGCCCTACCTGCTGGCAGTAGAACTGGCATCGATGATGCTCACAGCGGGTCTGGTCGCGGCCTATCACCTGGGCAAGCACGAGCCCAAAGATGCATGAGCGGTACTGGTTTCAATAAGAAAATTCGAATCAATAGAATGTTTGAACTGAGGGAACGCAGGGGATGACGGAAGTCAGCGGCATACCGATGGAGCATGGTCTGGCATTGGCTGGCGTGTTATTCACGCTCGGCCTGCTCGGCCTGCTTGTGCGCCGCAACGTTCTCTTCATGTTGATGTCGCTCGAGATCATGATGAATTCAGCCGCGCTTGCGTTTGTGGTCGCCGGCAGCCGCTGGCAACAGCCCGATGGCCAGATCATGTTCTTGATGATCCTGACGCTGGCGGCGTGCGAGGCCTGTGTTGGACTTGCCTTGCTCTTGCAGCTTTATCGCCGCTTTGGTTCGCTCGATGTTGATGCCGCATCGGAGATGAAAGGCTGATGCTCGATTTACTGTTTCTGACCTTCCTGTCTCCGCTGTTGGGCTTTGTCCTGCTCGCCTTTGCGCGCGGCCGGCTCTCGGATACCCCTGCGGCCTTTATCGGTGTCGGTTCGGTCGGTATCGCTTTCCTGGTCACCATCGGATGCACGCTGAGCTTCCTGAACCAGCCTCCCGATGACGGTGCCTACACCCAGAGCCTGTGGCGGTGGTTACAAACCGGCAATCTCACCGTTGATTTCGCGCTGCGCCTAGATCAGCTGTCCCTGGTCATGCTCAATGTCATCACTGGCGTGGGCTTCTTTATCCATCTCTTCGCCTCCTGGTATATGCGTGGCGACGACAGCTACGATCGCTTCCTGTCGTATATGAATCTGTTTGTCGCTTCCATGCTGTTCCTGGTGCTGGGCGACAACCTGCTGTTCCTATACTTCGGCTGGGAAGGCGTGGGTCTGGCGTCCTATCTGCTAATCGGCTTCTGGTACAAAGACGCCGCCAACGGCCTGGCGGCGCGCAAGGCTTTTATCATTACGCGCGTTGGCGACACCTTCATGGCCATCGGACTGTTCATCCTCTTCCATCAGTTCGGAACCCTGAACATTCAGGAGCTCCTGACCCAGGCTGCGGTGACCTGGGAAAGCGGCCCTCTGATCTGCACCATCGCAGCGATGCTGTTGCTCGGCGGTGCCGTCGGCAAATCAGCACAGTTGCCCTTGCAGACCTGGCTGCCTGATGCCATGGCCGGCCCGACGCCAGTCTCGGCCCTGATTCATGCGGCGACCATGGTCACTGCCGGCGTCTATCTGATCGCACGCACGCACCCGATTTTTGAAATGTCACCGATCGGCCTGCAAGCCGTGGGTTGGGTTGGAGGACTGACCGCAGTCATGGCGGGATTCATCGCCCTCATGCAAAGCGATATCAAGCGCGTCCTTGCCTACTCCACCATGTCCCAGATCGGCTATATGTTTCTGGCTCTGGGCGCCGGTGCCTATCAGATGGCGGTCTTTCATCTGATGACGCATGCCTTTTTCAAGGCACTTCTCTTCCTGGCTGCCGGTTCCGTCATCATGGCCGTCCATCACGAACAGAATATGTTCAAAATGGGTAAGTTGTGGAAGGAAATTCCGTTCACCTTTGCTGTCTTCCTGATCGGCTCTCTGGCCCTGATCGCGGCACCGTTCACTTCCGGCTATTTCTCCAAGGACGAAATCCTGTTTGAGGCCTACGCCAGTGGCAACCATCACCTGTTCTACATGGGGATGTTTGGTGCCTTTATAACAGGCCTCTACACCTTCCGGATGATTTTTATCACCTTCTTCGGCCCGGCCAACCACCATGGCGTCGAAAAGCCTACAGGCATGCTCTCGCATCATTTGCCGCTTGCGGTCCTAGCTTTTGCGGCACTCGCTGGCGGTTATGTCCATCTCCCACTGGACCAGGTTCTACCTGCCCAAACTTTCAGTGAAGAGATGATGCAAAAACACTCGATGGTCGGATACTTGTCCGTCGGGGTCTCCCTGCTCGGCGTCTTGCTCGCGTGGCTGATATTCGGCGCATCGCACCAGCGCGCTGTCAATTTGCAGGCAAGCCGCAATCCGGTCCTGCTCTGGTGGCGCGAAGCCTTTGGCTTCGACTGGCTCTATGACCGGCTCTTCGTGAAGCCTTATCTGGCTTTTGTTCGCATCAACGCCAAGGATATTTTTGATCAAATCATTGGCCTGATACCCGAGACCTTCCGTTATCTCAACGGCTGGTTCGCCCAAAGCCAGAACGGCATGGTGCGCTGGTACGCTGCTGCACTGGGCGCCGGCGCGGTCTTTGTTGTTGCTGCAGTTGTTCTAATCTGACGCCGCCATGGTCCTAGTCTGGCTCATCCTAATCCCCTTTATCGCCGGCCTCCTGAGTTGGCAGGCCGAACTGCGCTTTGGTCCCAAGTATCCCCGCTGGATTGCACTGGCGGGCATGCTGATCGCTGCCGGAATATCGGTCTGGCTGTGGCTAAGTTACGACTACAGCCTGCCCTCACTGGCGGGAGAGGCGCCGAACTGGGTGATCGAATTCCAAGCGCCATGGATTCCACGACTGGGCATCTCTTTCCACTTCGCACTGGACGGTCTGTCGATCCTGCTGGTCATGCTCACCAATCTCCTGGGCGTGATGGCGATCATCTGCTCCTGGCGTGAAATTGATCGCAACGTCGGATTCTTCCATCTCAACCTGTTGTGGAATTTGGGCGGTGTCGTCGGCGTGTTCCTCACCCTCGACCTGTTCATGTTCTTCTTCCTGTGGGAGATGATGCTCGTCCCGATGTACTTCCTGATCGCCTTGTGGGGTCATGATTCGCCCGGCGGGAAGGGAAAAGTCTACGCAGCAACCAAGTTCTTCCTGTTCACGCAGGCCTCCGGCCTTGTCATGCTCCTGGCGATTCTGGGTCTCGTCTTCGTCAATTATCAGGGCACCGGCGTTATTACCTTCGACTATGAGGACCTGCTGAAGGCCGAGATGAGTGCGCATGTCGAGTACATCCTCATGCTCGGTTTCTTCTTCGCCTTCGCGGTCAAGACACCTGTGGTGCCCCTGCACACCTGGTTGCCCGATGCCCACTCGCAAGCGCCCACTGCAGGCTCAGTCGACTTGGCCGGTATTCTGCTGAAAACCGCTGCATACGGAATGCTGCGTTTTGCCATTCCACTGTTTCCGAATGCCTCGGCTGACTTCGCACCAATTGCGATGTGGCTCGGTGTAGCCGGCATCATCTACGCTGGCATCATGGTATTTGCCCAGACGGACGTAAAGCGGCTGGTGGCCTATTCATCGGTATCGCACATGGGCTTTGTACTGGTCGGCATCTACGCGGGCACCGAAATCGCCTTGCAGGGCGTCGTCATACAGATGCTGGCGCACGGGATCTCAGCCGGTGCCCTGTTTATCCTCTGCGGCGAAATCTACGAGCGAATGCATACCCGCGATCTGCGCAAGATGGGTGGACTCTGGTCTCGCTTCCCCTATCTTCCAGCGATAACGCTGTTCTTTGTGGCGGCCTCTTTGGGGCTGCCGGGGCTCGGCAATTTTGTCGGCGAGTTTCTGGTCCTGATCGGCACCTGGAATATTGATCCAGTTGTCACCATCTTTGCCTCGACCGGACTGGTATTAGCCGCGGTTTATTCCCTGATCATGATTCAGCGCGCCTTTCACGGGCCGATTCAAACCGATGAGCTTCCTGAAAATCTGGAAGATCTATCAAAGCGTGAATTGGGTATGCTCGGTTCGCTCATGATCATCATGCTGTGGATCGGCCTGTATCCGCAGCCCTTTCTGGACACGTCGGCGGCCTCCATGCAGCATGTGGCCGCGATCTATGCGACCGCTCAGCCGCCTGAGACGATTGCAGCGGCCGCACTTGGAGTGGCGCCATGACATTTACCTGGCACCATTGGTTCGCGCTATCGCCCATTCTGTTTACCAGCGTGGCGATCGTCGCACTGATGCTGAGTATCGCCATCAAGCGCCATCACTTCTGGAATCCGACCGTTGGAATTGCCTTCGGTAATCTGGCTTGGATTGCCGTGGCAGTACTGTTCTTCGGCCCGGTCTATATCCCCGATACGGTGCCCAAGATCCTGCCGCTGCAGGTTACTCCGCTGTTGCTGATCGACAATTACGCGCTCTTTTATTGCGGAATCATCAGCGTCTGTACGCTGGCCTGCGCCACGCTTTCGCATGGCTATCTGGAGGGCTACAAGGGCAATAAGGAAGAGATGTATCTTCTTCTCGGCCTTGCTGCCTTGGGCGGCATGGTGATGGTTTCCAGTTGCCACTTCGCGAGCTTCTTCATTGGACTTGAGCTGTTGTCGATTCCGCTCTACGCCATGATCGCCTACCCCACGCAGTCTCGCGGCGCACTCGAAGGCGGTCTCAAGTATCTGATTCTGTCTGCTGCCGCCTCCGCCTTCCTGCTGTTTGGCATGGCACTGATCTACTCCCAAGTCGGTGATATGGGCTTTACCAAGATCGGCCAGCATTTTGCCCAGACTGGAAATGCCAACGGAATCATGGGGCTTGGC
>JBFJJV010000104.1:0-10909 GCA_041635265.1 Panacagrimonas sp. | reverse complement strand
GCGGCGGTGGCAGTTGTGGTTTATGCCGGGTAAAAGTTGACTCAAGTGCGCCGATCAGTGATGCCGACAATCAACTAATTAGCCAACAGGATCTCGAGTCCGGTGATCGACTGGCCTGTCAGATCCGCTTAGAAAAAGGCTTACAGGTTGAATTACCCGATCAAGTGATTGGGCAACAGGTTTTTTCAAGCAAGGTCCTCAGCACCGAATTTAAAACGCCTTTGATTAAAGAGATCAAACTGGAAGTTCCCAACAACATCGAATTTGAATTTAAAGCAGGCGAATACGTATTAGTTCATGTGCCGCAAGGAGCCACCTATTTAAAAGACATTGAAGTGGCGCCGCAGTATCTTCCGATATGGCAGAATGAAAATATTCAACAGCTGCAAAGTTATTGTCCGGGATCATTAAGCCGGGCTTATTCAATGGCCAATCCGCCGGTAGATAATCAACAGATCGTATTAAATGTTAGACTATCGCTACCACAAAATCCGAGTGGCGAAAGCGGTAAAGCGTCCAGCTATTTATTTAGCTTGAAACCTGGTGATGAAATAAGAATTTCAGGAAGCTTTGGTCATTTTCACGCGCTAGACAGTGAAGCGTCAGACAGTCAAAAAGAAATGGTTTTTATTGGTGGAGGTGCCGGTATGGCACCGCTGCGGTCGCACATTGATCAACTGAGCGTATCTGCTCTGCACTCGCGGATTCAGCAGACAGGCTTTGCAAAGTGAATATGGCGATCAGGGTCACCAGCAGCAGAATTCCGGCAACGATGGTGAAGTGCACGCTCAAGTAACCGAGCTGTGTGCCTAGGAACCAGGCCAGGCTGAATGCGTGTCCGATGAGCGTCCCCTTGAACGCGGCACCGGAACTCACGCGCGTGCTGAAATAACCGGCCAGGAAAGTCGCCACCAGCGGCGCGGTAACGTAGGCGAAGCCTTGTTGAATATATGAGAACAGGCCCGAGAAATGATCAATGGCCGGGGCCCAGATCGCGGCAATGAGCACTAGGATTAGCGTGACCCAGCGACCGATGATGGCTTGCTGATGCGCGCTTAGGCCTGGCTTTCTGGGCTTGATGAAATCCAGTGTAATCAGGGTCGATGACGAATTGAGGGCAGAATCTACGCTGGACATGATCGCTGCCAATAAGCCGGCCAGAATGAGCCCGGCTAGGCCGGCAGGAGCGTAGGTGGCGACCAGAGTAGGAAAGACGCTGTCCGGCCGATCCAGGTCCGGTAGCAGGGACAGCGCCATGACGCCGGGCAGTACCATGAAGAACAGGGGCAGGAGCTTGAGGAAGGCGGCCAGAATGGCGCCATAGCCTGCGGCCCGAGCATCCCTTGCACCCAGAAGCCGTTGGGCCACGTACTGATTCATCGTCCAGTAGTAGAATCCCAGGATCGGCAGGCCAACCAGCGTGCCCAACCACGGCAGTGCCGGATCATTCAAGGGCCGAATCAGGGAAAGATGATCGCCGGGGACCGCCGCCTTCACCGCCTCCCAGGAGTACTGGAATTCACCGAAGACGATAAAAGTCAGCATCACCGCTCCGCCAAGCAGCACGATCGCCTGCAACACGTCGGTGTAGACAACGGCACGCAGGCCGCCAGCGGCGGTATAGATGCCGGCAAATATCGCGATAGCCGCACAGCTCAGGCCGATCGAAACCTCGGGAAAGAACAGCTTCAAGACGATGGCGCCGGCATAAAGGCTGCCCGCGGTATCCAAGAGCACACTGAGCAGGACCGTCACAGCCGAAAGATATTTGCGCATGCGACCGTCGAACCGCAGCTCCAGTTGTTCCGGAATGGTGGTAACCCGGTTCCTGAGCAAGGTAGGGACAATGAAGATGGCGCTGGCCAGCAAAATGAGCGCGGCCATCCACTCATAGTTCGCGACGGATATCCCGTGTTCCCAAGCTGCACCTGGAAGGCCAATCAGGGTGGTCGATGAAATGTTGGAAGCAAACAGCGACAGCCCGATGACACCCCAGCCGAGTGATCGGCCAGCCAGGAATAATTCATCCGCATCGGGTGAGCGCCGCGTGACTAGGGCGCAGACCACGATAACGACCGACAAATATGCGACGACAACGATGTAATCAATCTGCGCAAGCTCATGCATGCATATTCTTCCCTGAGAATCGAACTGAAACGCGCATTGTGCGGAATCAGTTTAGGAGAGTGAAATCAGCTGATTTTCAGCATGTTTCGTAAACTGAGAGGCTGGATTGGCCTCGCGCTCTGCTCAGATTCAATCAAGGCCAGCAGCCCGGCATTTATGGGTGTTGCGATCCCGGTCTGCTTGCCGAGCCGAACAATCTCGCCGTTGAGTTGCTGAACTTCAGTATGGCGATCGGCATTGACGTCGGCCACCATGGAAGGATACGCGCCCTCGCCGACACCATTTCGGTATTTGGCGAACCACCAGGGCAGGGGCCCTGCATTTCTCAGCATCCATCGGTACATGCCGTAGGGCACGATAAGAGGCAGCTTCCATGCAATGCCCGCGGCATTCATGGTGGCGCTCGCCTCATCAAGCACCGAAACATAGATTGCACGGAGATGCGGATTCAGCAACAGATCTTTGAACGTGGCCCGTGTCAATGCGCAAATTGCGCTGCTCAGGTTGATCAGCAGCTTGCCCCAGACCGCTTCGTCGCCCTTGGCGAGGCGGATATCAAAGCCAGCACCCAGGAGGCAAGCTTTTAGTGATTCGTCCTTGCCGCCCACCAAAAGTTCCGCGCGGGTCGTGAGCCTGGCGTGCAAGGGGGCTACGAGTTGGCTGTTGCTCATGACGGATAGCGGGGTGATCGCGGCTTGTGGCCATCGGCTTCGTAGCTGGCGCAGCGCCTCGACGCCATTGAGCGTAGAAACCACCGTGCAGGTTGAAGGGATTTGCCCCGGCAATTGATCCATCAGTGCGGGCAGGGCGGCGGACTTCACGCAGATCAGCAGGTAGTCCACGCCTATCAAACCCAGATCCGCTGTCAGTGGCGGCAGCCCAGTTTGGGTGGAGCCGCTGCGGGTATCCAGGCGCAGTTGCCCGGCGCAATTAAAAACGCTGATGTCTTTGGGTCGCGCATACAGCGCGACATCTTGTTTGGCGTTGGCCAGCCCGGTGGCCAGGGCCGTGCCAACGGCACCTGCGCCGATGATCAGAATCACTTAGCAATGGCTCATTTCAGAATTCCTGTCCTATGATGCCTGCATGATCGCCTGTGCAACATGTTCTGCACTAAACCCGGATGGCTCGCGCTTTTGCAACCAGTGCGGGGCAAAGCTAGCTGAGCTAGCGCCGCCACGTGTGCCGCCGCGCGCTTCCTATACACCGCGGCACCTGATTGAACGAGTTCTTAAGGACCGTTCGGCCATGCTCGGCGAGCGCAAACGCGTCACGGTCCTGTTTGCCGATATCAAGGGTTCTACGCGGTTGGCAGAACAAGTCGGCGCGGAGGTCTGGCATCAGGTGCTGGATCGCTTCTTTGGTCTGCTTGCGGCGGCGGCCCACCGATTTGAGGGTACTATCAATCAATACACCGGGGATGGCGTCATGGCCCTGTTTGGGGCTCCGGTGGCGCATGAAGATCACGCCCAGCGAGCCTGCCATGCCGCGCTGGAGATGCAGACTTCCGTGCGAAAGTTTGCCGATGAGCTGCGCTTGGAACACGGACTCAATCTGACTTTAAGGATTGGGCTCAATACCGGTGAGGTGATCGTCGGGCGCATCGGAGATGACCTGCGCATGGATTACACGGCGCAGGGCGTCACCGTAAACCTTGCGTCGCGGCTGGAGCAGATCTGTGAGCCCGGGCAGGTCTATCTGTCACGTGCAACCGGTGCATTGGTGGAGAGCGAGTTCGCCTTGCGTAGTCTGGGGGCGACCCGTATCAAAGACGTGGATGAGCCGATGGATGTCTTCGCGCTGGTCGGGCACGAGGAGAAGCGTTCGCGGCTGGAGTGGCGACTGGCCCATGGCAGTGCCTTCTTCCTCGGCCGTGATGCTGAGCTGGGCGAACTTCAGGCCGCCTTCGCACGCGCGGCCAAGGGGCAAGGTAGCGCTGTAGGAATCTGCGGGGCTGCAGGTATCGGCAAGTCGCGGCTATGCCATGAATTTGTGAAATGGGCGCAGTCGCGTGATGTGCCGGTCCATCGTGTGGCGGCGTCACCCTATGCACGACATCAACCGATGAGCGCGCTGCGCACTCTGTATTTATCCCGTATTGGCTGCCCGCCGGGCTCGTCGCCGGATTTTGTCCGTTCCCGAGTTGCGTCAGAACTCCCGGCCGACTTATGCGAGCGTGCCGGCGCCTTCGAGCTAGCCTGCGAATTTGCCGGTGTCGGGGAGAAGGGCGAACTCAGCGAAGGGATTGCCGCAAGTCTGCGAGAGCCGCTTCTGCGCGGACTGGCAAAGTTTCTGCCCCAGGTCGATCGACCTCAAATATTGCTGATAGAGGATCTGCATCATCTGGATGTGGTGGCGCTGGATTTTGTCGTCCTGCTCAGCGCTGCGACGCAGAACATGCGATCGCTGCTGGTGCTCAGCTGGCGCAGCGAATCGCCGCCAGAGCCAATGCCCGATGTAGAGCGAACGGTACGACTGCCAATGCTGGACATGGAATCAGTTACCCAGCTCGCCCGCAGCTGGTTGGGTTCCGACAAAAGTGTTGAAGCGCTCGCTCCGCGAATTGCCCTGCGGGCAGCTGGAAATCCTTTCTTTGTTGAAGAGGCGGTTGCGGAATTGGCTGAGGTGGGCCTGCTGCAAGGGGAAGTCTCAGCGTATCACCAGACCCGGGAAATCTCGGACCTGCCCATTCCAGACACGGTTCATGCACTTCTGGCATCGCGCATAGATCGGCTGAAGGCAAACCAGAAGCGTCTGCTGCACGCCGCCGCTGTTATCGGTAATGAATTTGATGAAGACCTGCTGGCGCAGATCGAGCCAGAGGTTGGTGAATTAGGCGCTGAGCTCGATGCTCTGCGGCGCGCCGGGTTTGTCAGCAGGCTGGGACAGCGTCAGTGGCAATTCGTATTGCCACTGACGCGCGAGGTGGCGTATTCGTCGCAGCTCGATTCCATCCGCAGCCTCGCTCACCAGAGCCTGGCTCTGGCGCTGATCAAGCGCTCTTCTGACGCGCCGGCCACGGCACGCGATATCGCAGAACACTGGGCCCTTGCCGGTAACTGGATCATGGCTGGTGAATGGAATCTTCAGGCCGCACAGTGGTTCTTAATGCGCGATGCCAGACTGACGGCGCAGCATTTCCTGAGCGCCATCCGGAATCTGGACAAGGCGACAAAGAGCGAAGCGGTAATGCGGCTAGGAATCGTGGCGCGCGCCGGGCTGATACGCTTGGCCCAGGTGGTCGCCATGGATCGTGAGCATGTCGACAAATGTTATTCCGAAGCCGTGGCGATGACCGCTGAGATCGGAGATCGGGTCTTCGCCTGTGAGCTGTCCATTTCCTATGGCAATGCACTATTGCAACGTGGCCAGACTGTAGAATCAGTAGACCTCATCGAGAGAGGGCTGCGCGAATGCCCCCCTGATGCTCGCGCGGAATTGGGCGCGAGATTTCGTATGGCGGTGCTGATTGCCTTTACCTCCGTGGGCCGCGGTGACGAGGGGCTGGAGCTGATTAATTGGGCTAGCGGCGCGCAATGGCTTAGCGCTGAAATCAGTAGCGAGAACATGCTTTCCCGCGCCTTTGTCTCGGTGCAGTTGGCCTGGGGTGGCCGCCTTGAACAAGCCGAGCGCGATCTGGCCAAAGCAATCGCCCAGAGTGAGCTTGACGGCCGCAATGTGAGCTGGATGTACGGATTGATCGTTGATCTGGCTTGGCTCAGCGGCAAACTGGACGGCGTGATGGACGCTTCGGCTCTGGCCATGCAGCACGCCGCCGACTTTGGCAGCGATTATTTTCGTGCCTTGGCGCTACGTGCTCGCGGCGCGGCGCTGATTCTCATGGGGCGATCCGCTGAGGCCTTGATTCCACTGGAAGAGGCGCGCCCGCTGATCAGCCTTCAGGGCAGTGCAAATCAGTTTGAGGCGAATACGCTGGCAGTACTCTCTGAAGCCTATCTCGGTATTGGTGATTTGACCGCGGCTGAGCGGGCCTCGCGTCAAGCTGTAGAAAGCGCGCAAGCTTCCAAAGCGAGATTGTGGGAGCTGCGCTCGTGGATGGCACGATTGGCATTGCCGCCGTCGGTGCTTTTAGACACAGAAGCCGATATGGGATTGAGTCGCGCCAAGGAACTGATGTCCATGATGCAGTGCCGGGCGATCGCGCCGCGGATCATGGAAATAGAGGCGCGACGTCTAGGCGATCCAAGGCTTCAGATACTGGCATTAAAAGCCGCTGCACAGGCCTATGCGAGCATCGGTGCCAGCGGTCATGCTGAGCGACTGGCCAAAATATGGGCCTGAGTGTACTTACAGGTCGTGGCTCAGCGCTCTTCCTCTCCTCTCAACTCCAGTTGATGATCAAGAATATGGGCGACACGTTCGCCCAGAAATTTGTTTGCCGAGCGCTCCAGAGCGCGTGAGACTTCGGCCTCTACTGCCATCATAGCCAAAGGTCGGAGCCGCCAGATGATATTGGCCAGTTTCGGCACATCTTCTGGCGGCGGCAGCTCGCCTTCGCCGTAGTGATCGAGCCTGCGTGCGACCAATTGCACCATTTCGTCGGCGACGCGCTGGACATTGCCGCGCAAGCCCTCCATCACCATGAGGAGATCGCTGAGGGGCATGCCCGCTTTGGACAGTTCAGCGCCGGCGGTCAGCACTTTTGGGCTGGGCGCTCTGAATCGTGTGCCTTCGGGCTCGAGCAGACCCATCTGGATGACTTTCTCGATAGTGCGGGGCTTCATCAGCGCGGGGCCAAACATCTTGAGCAGTTGCGGCAGAGTGTATTGACGCGGCTGCTCGTCTGACCAGGGACTACTGATGGCGCGCTCTAATCCAAGAATGGCACTGAGGTTGTCGCCTCGTTCAAGTGCTTCCAGTAGTTCGCCGATATTGGCCAGGGTGTAGCCGCGCGCAAGCAGGCTGCCAATCAACCGCAAGCGACCTAGGTGTTCATTCGAATACCAGCCGGTTCGACCTCGCTTCTGTGGCGGCGGCAAGAGCCCCCGGTCCTGATAGGCGCGAACATTGCGAACAGTGGAGTGGCCTTCTCGCGCCAACTGGTCAACGGTGTATTCGCGATTTTCCTGATCGACTGGAGCGACGGCCGGCAATTGTTTTCGCACAGATTTCTTTGCGCTGACTGGCGTGCTGCGTTTGCTGCTGCGGGAAGTGATTTTACGCATCTCCGCCCAATTTAACCCTTATTACACACGCAGTGCTATATCAGCTCGGCGTCCTCACTGCACCGCAATAGCAAAAAAAGGCGGGCACCCCAAATCGGTACCCGCCTCGTATTGAGACTGAGAGATCAGGTCTCCAGATTGATGCCGAGCGATTCAATCACCTCAAGTGTGATGTACTTATCGCCGGACGGCAGGCCGCGTGGCTTGGCGTAGCACTTGGATCCGTTGATGGTCCACTGGCCCATGACGCCATCTACCCGATGCGGATAACAGCCCTTGGCACTGAGTGCACGCTGCAATTTGGCAATGTTATTGGGGGTCATGTTGACTTCACACAGCACTGGGCGCCATTCGAGAACATCGTCACTTATTTTCTTGCGCTTGGTAATGGTTTTGTAGGTGGCTGGAATCTCGATTGAGCGAGACGAGGCGGGGGCCACAAGCTTGGTCGTCGTGATGGTCTTGTACTGGGCTGGAATGGCGATTTCTCGCGTCGATGCTGGCCGATTCAGCACGGTGCGGGTGATCGTTTTGTACTGCGCAGGAATCTGCTCCTCTCGTGTTGATGCCGGTGTGGCCAGCACTTTTCTGGTGACGGTTCTGTATTCAGCTGGGACTTCGACCAGACACATGACTTCGCCGGTGTCCTGCACCTTGGTAGCAACGACCTTCTTGCCTTCAAAGCGGGTGTACTGGGCAGAGGCACCACCGAGGCTGCCGCTGCCACGGACGCCGCGGCCAGTCCCGCGCTTCCATTCGGTATGCGCCGGCTTGACCAGAATGCGTTCGCTTTCTGTTTTGTAAGTCGCCGGGATAGTGACCAGGCGAGTCGAGGCGGGCTTGACCAGAACACGCTCGGTGACGGTCTTGTAGGTCGCAGGAATCACTTCCAGACGGGTGCTGGCTTCCTTGACCAGTACACGCTCGGTGGACGGGCCAAAACGGGCAGGGGTCACACTGACTCGCTCGCTGGCGGCGGTGGCCAGGACCCGCTCCGTTTCAGTTTCGTACGTCGCCGGAATGATGACGCGGGCGTAACACTCACCTGCTTTGGCGTTTGGTGGAAACAGGTCGCTGCTACCGCCAGATTCGTTGGGGGGCGCGGTGCTCTTCGCAGCATTCGCTCGCTGCAAAGAAGCGATGGTGTTGTCGCGCTCTGCCACGGCGCGTTTCGCCGCAGCGGCATCAGCACGCAGTCGATCCTGCTCGGCTCGAGCACGCTGCAACTCAGATTCGGTATCGCCATTACTGGCGCAGCCGCCAGCCAATACCAGCAAGGCGACACTCGATGCCGCTAATAAGCGGCGCGTAGACTTGATCATTGTGGGGACTCCTTAGGGAACTTGTTTGATTATTTTTTTCGATGCTATTAGCCCGTAAAGTGTCGTCGTGTAGCGAGTGAGTAATAGACCGAATGTGTACAGAAATATTGTCTCTGCCATGCTGCTTGCTTCCATGGCGGGCTATCAGGAAGCTTTTACACACTGAGATGCAGAGACCAAAGTGTCAACCCAAGTGTTACCTAAATGGTATTTCTAACCGAATAAACGGTGGGGAGTGTCGGCACTGCGGATAGGCCTTGGATCTAAAGTGAAATCTCTGATCGGGGGTTCAAGGGCCTGACAATGGGGTAATTCTGAATATCGGTCGTAAACTGGCGAACTGTCCGAGCCTGCCTGCCCGCTGGGATGAGCGGCGAGTGGCAAGATAGGGTGGGGAATTGAATAATGCGGGGCCTGTGAGCGTTCAACAGAAAATGGGCGCTCAGGTCGAGCTGCTAACGAGTGATTCAGACTGCGGCGACGTGCCGATTGGCCATTTGATGAGGGTAGGGAAATGAGAAGAGTGATCGTCCTCTGGCTGGCATTATGCGCGGCCTTACCGGCGGCAATGGCTGAATCGCTAGAAGCTATTGAAGCCTGTATGCGGGCCAATGTGCCGGAGACGCTGCAAGTGCGGGAATTCAATATCTCCTCGACAGACAAGGCGGGAAACAAGCGGGCTTACGTAGGCAGACTGTACGCACGGCTGGAGGGAGAACGTATCAGTGCGATGATGGCACTCAAGATGCCCTCTGATATGCGTGGTGCGGCTTATCTGGTACGTGAGTCCAAGAAACCGGGTGGAGACGAAGAAATGTATGTCTATTTGCCGGCCCTGAAAAAAACCAAGCGTATAGTCGGCAGCCGGCAGAGCATGTCTTTGTTCGGCACGGATCTCACCTACTCGAATCTCAAGCAAATTGCCTATGCGTTCTCGGACAAAACCTTGAAATTCGAACGTGAAGAGTCGATTGATTCGCGGCCTTCCTGGCTGTTGTCCATGATACCTGCGGAGACTGAGTCGCCTCGCTATGACAATGTATTGGCCTGGGTCGATCAGAAAACCTGCGTTGTGATGAAGGCGGAGTTTCGCCAGGGAGAGGAAACGCGCAAGATGTTTTCGACTGACCCTAAATACCTGGCGCAATCGGAAGGGCACTGGTATTTAACCCAAGGACTTATCAAAGACCTTGAGGAAAGCAGCAGTACCGTCATACGTATCGATGAGGTTCTGAGTGACAAGGACCTGGCGAACCGGCTGTTCAATCCCCGCGGATTTCATCTCGGCAACTGAACGATTGTCCGGGTGATCTTTATTTCTCCCGATCCGCTGGTAGTGGCTAGAGTCGGTCATGAACATATTTGAGTCGCTAACCCAGGCCGCCAGCAAACGGCCGGGTGTCGTCTCAGTTCTCGTACTCGGATTGACGCTCTACGCATTACTCCAGTTGTTCGAACTGCCTTCGTTCAAGCCTAGGCTCAGCCTCGATGCGTCCACCGAGAATTTGCTGCCGCTGGACGATCACGATCGGCAGATTTTCGAACGTGTCCGCAGCACTTTTGGTGAGAGCGAGGCTGTACTGATGTCCGTGCGCCTTGAGCCCCTGTTCACAGCCGAGAACATGGCTAAATTGCAGGCGCTGAGCGATCAACTGGAAAAAATGCCAGGTGTGAAGCACGTTTTTTCCCTGGCGACCGCCCCCAATGTGCTGGCTCAGGACGATGAACTTGAAGTCAGTTCCTTTACCAGACAAGCCAGTCAGGATCCCAAAGCCGTTGACGCGTTTCCTGCGCAAATCGCAGCGAATCCAATTTATCGAGGCATTCTGGTGTCAGATGATGGCGTGCATACGGCACTGGCTATTGCGCTGGACGCGCAGGGTGAGCGGCGCTTTCGACAAGATGGCTACACCGAAAAATTCAGAGAACTAGCGGAGCAGACAACAGGCAGTGACAGCATCTGGATCGCCGGTAGCCCGGTGATCAAGGCAGAGAGCACGCGCGCCATGATGCGTACCCTGTCTTTCAGTCTTCCCTTGGTCTACCTCATTGCCTTTCTGCTCCTGCTGATCGCCTTCAGAAGCATTCTCGCAACGGCTGCGGTCGTGCTTACCATCAGCATTGCCATTGCCTGGACTGCAGGCTTTGCGGCGATTTCAGGAATGTCGCTCAATCTGGTGACGATTATTGCACCACCTCTGATCGTGACCTTAGGACTGGCTTACGCCATTCATATGCTTGCTGATTATTTTGGTGAGGCCGGGCCTGATCTGG
>JBFJJV010000103.1:0-10919 GCA_041635265.1 Panacagrimonas sp. | reverse complement strand
CGCCATGTGCCTGGGCGTCGCCCAGGGGGCCTACGAACTTGCCAGGAGCTATTCGCTGGAGCGCAAACAGTTCGGCAGGCCGATCTGCGAATTCCAGGGCATTCAGTGGAAGATCGCCGATATGGCCACGCAAATCCATGCAGCTCGGCTGATGATCTATCGCGCAGCCACCCATCTGGTCGACGGATTTCCCGACCCGCTCGAAGCCGCTTACGCCAAGCTCTACGCCAACGAAATGGTCCAGCGCGTGACCAATGAAGCCCTGCAAATCCACGGACACTATGGCTTCACCCGCGAGTTTCCCCTGGAGCGCATGGTGCGCGACTCGCGTGGCTTCGCGCTCGGCGGCGGTACCACGGAAATCCTGCGCAACACCATCGCCTCCATCGTCTACGAAAGAGGCTTCAATCAAAGAAACAATTAAGCCAGATCCCATAAGCCGTAATTGATCTGAGGAGGAGAGAGTTCAATGAGCAATATCGAACAGTTTGATGCCATCGTGATCGGAGCCGGCATTGCTGGCATGTATCAATTACATCGCCTGCGGGAACTCGGACTTAATACCCGCGTATACGAGGCCGGCGACGGGGTTGGCGGCACCTGGTACTGGAACCGCTACCCCGGCGCCAGATTCGATTCCGAGAGCTATAGCTATGGTTATTCCTTCTCGCAGGAGATTCTGGATGAGTGGAACTGGACCGAGCATTTTTCGCCGCAGCCGGAAAACGAGCGGTATTTGAATTTCGTGGCTGACAAGCTTGATCTGAAAAAAGATATTCGATTCAACAGCAAGGTCGTCTCGGCCCATTACCTTGAGCAAGAGAACCTGTGGGAGGTAGAACTCGAGACAGGGCAACGCACTCGAGCGCGCTACCTGATCACCGCTATCGGCATCCTGTCAGCGCATCAGCTTCCACAGATCGAGGGCATGGATTCTTTTCAGGGGCAGTCATGGCATACCGCGCGCTGGCCGAAGGAGCCCGTTGACCTCAAGGGCAAGCGGGTCGGTGTCATTGGAACTGGTGCCACCGGGGTCCAACTGATCCAGGAAGTCGCAAAAGTCGCTGGCGAACTCACGGTGTTTCAGCTTGATCCAAACTGGTGTGCGCCCTTGAACAATAGCCAGATCACTGCGGCCGAGCAGAAAAAAATTCATGCATCCTACCCGGAGATATTTAAAGCCTGCGAAGAATCCTTTGGTGGTTTCGTGCACAACTTTGACGCGCGGCCATTCTTCGAGGTGCCGCCCGCGGAACGCGAGAAACTTTTCGAAACGCTCTACCACGGGCCGGGTTTTGGCATTTGGCTCGGAAATTTCATGGAGATTCTTCTTGACCCCAAGGCAAATGCAGAAATCAGTGACTTTATCGCCAAGAAAATTCGGGCTCGGGTCAAGAATCCTGAAGTCGCCGAAATGCTCATTCCCAAAGACCATGGCTTCGGAACCAAGCGCGTTCCGATGGAGACGCGCTACTACGAGGTGTACAACCAGGACAATGTGAAACTGGTGGACCTGAACACCACACCGATCGACCGTATAACTGCCAATGGCATCCAGGTCGGTGAAACAGAATACGCACTCGACTACATCATTTACGCGACTGGTTTTGATGCGGTTACAGGCGCATTCAAACGCATCGACATCCAGGGTCGGAGCGCCACCAAGCTTGCCGACAAATGGAAGGATGGCCCGGAAACTTACCTTGGACTGCAGGTCGCATCCTTTCCCAATATGTTCATGCTGGTAGGACCGCACAACGGCGCGACTTTCTGCAATATTCCGCGCTGCATCGAGCAAAATGTCGAATGGGTCAGCGACTGTATCGCACATATGCAGAAAAACGACCTGCAGTGCATTGAAACGACCGAGGAGGCCGAGGCCGCCTGGACAGAACACGTATACGAAACAACCAAGGGACTGCTCTTTTCAGGGGTAAGGAGCTGGTTTCTTGGATCCAACACGCCGGGCAAAAAACCAAACTTTCTGGTCTATGCCGGCGGCAGCCCAGCTTATCGAGCCAAATGCGAAGAAGTAGTCGCCCGCGGTTATGAAGGCTTTGAGCTACGCTAACTGAATTCTAGGGCCTGCGGATGCAATTTGCCTTTACCGATGAGCAACACCAATACCGCGAAGCCGTGTCTCGCTTCTGCCGCGAGCGCTCGCCGCCAAGCCTTGTGCGGAGCCAGATGTCTAGCGAAACAGGCTTCGATCGCGAACTCTGGGAGCAGCTGTGCACCAACTTGGGTTTGAGCGGGATACAGGTACCCGAGGCGATGGGAGGCCAGGGATTCGGTGCCGTAGAACTAGGCATCGCGATGGAAGAAATGGGCCGCGTGAATTTTTGCGGGCCCTACTTTGCTTCCTCAGTGTTGTCGACCGGCGCGCTGCTCAACGGGGCAACGGAAGCGCAGCAGCGTGAGTACCTACCGCAACTTTGCTCCGGTACCCGAATCGCCGCCCTCGCCTTGGCCGAGCCCGGTGGAAATTGGGACCCGGCCGTAATCAGGGCGACCGCGGTGCAAAACAATGGGCATTGGCAGATCGATGGCTGCAAGAGTTATGTGCTGGATGGTCATATCGCAGACCTTTTCATCGTCGCTGCACGGCGACCGGGCAGCGAGGGTCTCGACGGAATTTCCCTATTTTTGCTTCCTGCTGACACGCCGGGGCTCTCTGTGACCGCGCTGGAAAGTTTAGACGGCACACGCCGTCTCGCACGCGTGCAACTTCGTGGCACTCAAGCCAATCTGTTAGGCGTGTCAGATGAGGCAGCTTCTGGCTTAGCGCGAACCCTGGATGAAGCAAGCGTCGCGCTTGCCGCCGAAATGGTCGGCGGTGCTCAGGCACTGCTGGATTCGGCGGTGGCCTACGCCAAAACGCGTGTCCAGTTTGGCCGGGTCATCGGCAGCTTTCAGGCCATCAAGCATAAGTGCGCAGACATGTTGCTCGACATCGAATTCGCACGTTCCGCTGCCTACCGGGCCGCCGAGCTAGCAGCCTGTGATTCGGATGAATTAAGGGATGCCGCCTCCGTCGCCAAAGCCTTAGCTTCCGACGCCTTCATGCACGCCGCCACCGAAACTTTGCAAATCCACGGCGGCATCGGCTTCACCTGGGACAATGACACCCAGATCTACTACAAGCGCGCACGCTCATCGAGCGTCTTGCTCGGCACTGCCACTGAACATCGAGACCGCTATGTCCTGCAGCTCGCGGCGCGTCGTGCCGGAGAAGCTGGATGAGCCATCCCAGCGAAGACAGCGTGCGCCAAGAAATTCGCGCTTGGCTAACTGAGAACTGGGATCCGCAGCTTCCCCTGATCCAGTGGCGCAAACGTTTAATTGCATCGGGCTGGGGTTGCCCCGCCTGGCCGGCTGACTGCTACGGGCGCGGATTGTCGCCCGGATTGGCAGCGGTTGCTGAGGAAGAGATGCGCCGCATTGGCGCCGTGGGTGTAGCCCAATTTGGTGTACGCCTGCTGGCTGCTGCGACGCTTCTGGAGCATGGGACTGACGCGCAAAAAAACCTTCTGCCAAGAATTCTTACAGGAGAAGATACCTGGTGCCAGCTCTTCAGCGAACCGAGCAGCGGGTCCGATCTTGCTGGCTTGAGTACCCGTGCGGTCGCTGATGGCGAAAGCTGGATCGTCAACGGACAGAAGGTCTGGACCACCAGTGCCCAGCATGCGGACTACGCCATGCTACTGGCGCGCACTGACTGGGATCTTCCCAAGCACCAAGGCCTGAGTTACTTCGTCCTCAATATGCGTCAGCCCGGGGTGGTGGTACGGCCGTTACGGCAAATGAACGGTCACGCGTCATTTAATGAAGTCTTTCTAACCGACGTCCGGGTAAGCTCGGACATGCTCGTCGGCAAGCATGGCGAGGGCTGGAAAGTGGCGCTTACGACCCTCGCCCATGAGCGACGACTGGCAGAGACCATGCGCAATTGGGGTCGCATGGAACACGGCCAGGGTCGTATCTACGACGACCTACAGGCAGAACACGCAATCGCGATGGAGCCCTATAAGTGGTACCCCCAGCGCGCAGGCCGGGTGGATCTGCTGATGAATCGGGCCGTCGACAGCGGGCGCGTCCGCGATCCCTTGGTACGACAGGAAATCGCCAAAGCACTCATGTTAGAGCGGGCAAGCGAATGGACGGCCCAACGTGCCCGCGCAGCGCGCGCGCTGGGTCAGTCACCGGGGCCGGAAGGTTCCTTGGGTAAACTTGCTGCGAGTCATATAGCGCGAGCCGCCGCACTCGCCCATTCCGCCATCGGTGGCGCAGATTCGATGCTCTCAGGCCATGACGCCCCAGAAAACGGGCTGATCGCCGAGATCCTGATATCCGTCCCTGCCTGCTCCATTGCCGGAGGAACTGATGAAATACAGCGCAACATCATCGCTGAGCGCGTACTCGGCCTGCCCAGAGAGCCGGGTGGAGATGCAAAAATACCCTATCGGGAAATTCGCCGAAATACCTTCGACAAGCAATAGCTAAGGAGTGACTAATGATTCTTGACCCAATTATCCGGCCCGCTCGTGCGGCAAGCCTGCGTGGCGATGGAAGCTGGCGCGACATTCACTTGCTGCAGTTTTTTGACGAGGCAGTCCAACAGGTGCCGGACCGTATCGCCATTGTGGATTGTCGTGAAGGAGAGCCGGAGCGACAAATCACCTATCGCGAACTGGACTCGAGCAGCCGCCATATTGCGGCGAATTTTGTGCGCCTGGGCGTGCAGCCCGGGGAGGTGATCTCCTTCCAGATACCGAACTGGTGGGAGTTTGTTGCCATCCACCTAGCTTGCCTCCGCTGCGGCGCGACAAGCAATCCGCTGATGCCGATCTTTCGGCAACGCGAACTGTCCTTCATGCTGGCCTACGCACAGTCGCGTGTTGTCATCGTACCCAAACTGTTTCGCGGTTTTGATCATGCGGCACTCGTTCGCTCGCTCAGGCCGAAACTACCCCAGCTCGAACACCTAATCGTCATTGGCGAGGACGGTGTCGACGGGTTCGAAAATACGCTGCTGGCACCATGCGAAACTTCGCTCCCGAAATCTTCGATGAACGCGGACGAAATCGTCCAGCTGCTCTACACCTCGGGCACAACGGGAATGCCCAAGGGCGTGATGCATTCATCCAACACCCTGCTTGCCAACGTGCTGCCTTTTGCGGAGCGCCTCGGACTCGAGGGCAGCGATACCGTGTTCATGGGCTCGCCGCTGGCACACCAGACAGGTTTTCTTTACGGCATGTGGTTGCCTATCGTGCTCAAAAATACCTTGTCGCTGCTGGACGTGTGGGACAAGGAGCGTGCCTGGACCATTATCAAGGCACAAAAATCGACTTTCACCATGGCCTCCACACCATTTCTGGCTGACTTGATGTCCGCCAAGAGCGCCCCTCCAAAGACCGAAGTCCCACTGCAGATCTTTGCCTGCGGGGGCGCACCGATACCGCGCGCTCTGGCGGAACAGTCCGTTGCACAACTAGGAATCAAGCTGTGCTCGGTCTACGGCATGTCCGAAAACGGCGCCATCACCGTCACCGCACCAGACGCGCCGGCAGAAAAAGTATTCAACGCCGACGGCTCGCCCTTGCCCGGCGTGCAAGTTCGTATCGCAGACGCTGAAGGCAGGGAACTGCCTCGTGGCGAAGAGGGCCGCCTGCTGATCCACTCCCCCTCAAATTTTCTCGGGTACCTACTAAAACCCGAGGCTTATGGCATGGATGATGATGACTGGTTCGACTCCGGCGATCTCGCACGGATGGACAGCGATGGCTACATTCGCATCACGGGTCGCAGCAAGGACATTATCATCCGGGGTGGTGAAAACGTCCCGGTAGTGGAAGTAGAAAACTTGCTGTATCGACATCCGGCGATTGTTGATGCGGCAGTGGTCGGCATGCCGCATCCGCGCTTAGGCGAAACGGGTTGCTGTTTTGTGAGCCTCAAACCCAAGCAAAAATTTGATCTTGCCGAGCTTCGTCGCTATCTCGACAGCGAAGGCATGACGCGCAACTACTGGCCAGAACACGTCGAAATCGTGGACGCCTTTCCGCGTACAGCCAGTGGCAAGATCCAAAAATTTCAACTTCGCGAGACAGCTCGGCAAATCGGAGCCGATAAGCCGAATTCTTGATCCACCAACCTTGCCTCCTCCTACGAGCCGAAATCAGATTCAAGCATGCACATTGAAAAACAAGAGAGATTTCCAGAAATACGCGACGCCCTACGCGATCTGTGCAGCCGCTACCCCGACGACTATTTTTTAAAGATCGACGAACAACGCGCGTATCCGGAGGCCTTTATAAAGGCACTGACTGAGGCGGGCTGGCTGTCGGTGATGATCCCGGAAGAATACGGCGGTTCCGGCCTGGGCTTGGCTGAAGCATCTGTGGTTATGGAGGAGATCAATCGTTGCGGCGGCAACGCCGGTGCCTGCCACGGCCAGATGTACAATATGAGCACTTTGCTGCGACATGGTTCAGCCAGGCAGAAGCAGCGCTATATGCCCAGGATCGCCAGCGGCGAATGGCGCCTGCAGTCCATGGCCGTGACTGAACCGACCACAGGCACTGACACCACAAAAATCAAGACTCACGCCGTAAAAAAAGGCGACCGCTATATCGTCAATGGCCAGAAAGTATGGATCTCGCGCCTGCAGCATTCCGAACTGATGATTCTGCTGGCTCGAACGACACCCTTGGACCAGGTCAAGCGCAAGTCCGAAGGCATGTCGATTTTCATCGTGCATCTCGATCAGGCCCTGGGCAAGGGCATGGAAATGCGCCTTATTCCAAATATGGTCAATCACGAGACCAACCAGGTCTTTTTTGACGATCTGGAAATTCCCGAGGAGAACCTGATCGGAGAGGAAGGCAAGGGATTTAAATACATCCTCGATGGTCTTAATGCCGAACGCACGCTGATCGCCGCCGAGTGCATCGGCGACGGCTACTGGTTCACCGACCGCGCCACACGCTACGCCAAGGATCGTATCGTCTTCGACCGGCCCATCGGCATGAATCAGGGCGTCCAGTTTCCCATCGCCGAGTCCTTTATCGAAGTCGAAGCAGCGAATTTGATGCGTTGGCGTGCCTGTGAATTATTCGATGCGCATCAGGCCTGCGGCACGGAAGCCAATATGGCCAAATACCTGGCTGCCAAGGCTTCATTTGAAGCAGCCAACGTCTGCCTGCAGACCCACGGTGGCTTTGGCTTTGCTGCCGAATACCACGTCGAACGCAAGTTCCGTGAAACTCGCTTGTATCAGGTGGCACCCATTTCGACAAACCTGATTTTTTCCTATGTTGCGGAGCACGTGCTCGGACTGCCGAGGTCCTTTTAATGCTCCCATTGGAAGGCCTCCTGGTTGTTTCTCTGGAGCATGCAATCGCTGCCCCGCTGGCGACGCGGCATCTTGCCGACCTGGGTGCCCGCGTCATCAAAATCGAACGGCCTGAAGGTGGTGACTTCGCCCGAGCTTACGACACGCGCGCTCGCGGCATCGCCTCACATTTCGCCTGGTGTAATCGGAGCAAGCAAAGCCTCACCCTCGACGTCAAAAACCCTCAGGGCAATGCGGCGTTAATGAAACTGGTAGGCAGGGCGGATGTGATTGTGCAGAACCTCGCACCCGGAGCCGCGGCGCGACTAGGCCTGTCTTTCGAGGATCTTTCAGCACGCTTCCCACGGCTTATCGTCTGCGACATCTCCGGCTATGGTGATGTCGGCCCCTATCAGCTCAAAAAAGCCTATGACCTGTTGATCCAGGCCGAATCTGGCTTTCTGTCGATTACCGGCAAGGCGGACGAGCCCGCCAAGGCTGGCAATTCCATTGCGGATATTTCTGCCGGCATGTACGCCTATAGCGGGATTCTCGCGGCACTGATTGAGCGTGGTCGCAGCGGACGTGGGCGCCGCGTCGATATAACGCTGCTGGAATCAATGACGGAGTGGATGGGCTACCCCCTGTACTTCAGTCTGGATGGAGCGAGCCCGCCGCCGCGTAGCGGCGCAGCGCACGCCGCCATTTATCCCTACGGTCCATTTCAGGTCGGCGATGGGGGCAGTGTACTTCTGGGCGTGCAGAACGACCGAGAATGGACGTTGTTTGCAAACAAAGTATTGATGCGCCCTGAATTGGCAGACGATAAGCGCTTCGCTGGCAACGCAGCACGTGTCGCCCATCGCGACTTGATTGATCGCATCGCTACTGAATCTTTTTCCGATATTGATGTGGCTGAGCTTGTGCGCCGACTTGACGATGCAGGCATTGCCAATGGCCGAATCAACAACGCACAGGAAGTCTGGGAGCACCCGCAGCTCGCGGCGCGCAATCGCTGGGATAGTGTGCCTATTCCCCACGGTGAGATCCCCGTTTTAATTCCACCGGGTCGGCACAATTCCGACGATGTTCAGCTTGGGCCGGTGCCGTCTCTGGGCCAACACACACAAACAATTTTGCGCGAACTAGGGTACTGCGATACGGACATTGCAGAGATGACTTTGGCCAAGGCCATCTGAGTCTGCCTCATGCGATTCCCAGCAAACCCCTGATGAACCAAAGCAGCGAACTCGCCACCAGAGCGGGAGTCACCTCTGACCCACTCGGCCCATCGACCTGAACCTCGCCAACCCGTTTTATTTCACAGGAAAGCATCATCATGACCCAAGCCCTATTATTTAATATCGCCGACGGCATCGGCGAGATCGTGCTCAACCGGCCAGACGCCGGTAATGCCTTCGATGAGCCCATGCTCGACGCCTGGGTCGCTGCGCTGCAGCAGTGCCATGAGGACGAGGCCATTCGAGTAGTGCTATTACGTGCCAACGGCCGCCACTTTTGCGCCGGAGGCGATCTGCATGACATGAAACGGGAGTTGGACGGACCACCCTCCATCCACAAAACCAAGCTCTGGTCAGGCGTCCACAGAATTCCCAAACTGATGATGCAGATCGATAAGCCAGTGGTGGCTGCCATGCAGGGTGCTGCCACCGGCGCGGGCCTGGACATGGCGCTGCAATGCGATTTCCGAGTGGCTGCCGACAATGCACGCGTCGCCGCGAGCTACGTCAAGATTGGGCTGGTTCCGGGCGATGGGGGCGCGTGGTTGCTGCCACGCATCGTCGGCCTGCCACGTGCGCTAGAGATGTTGTTGACAGGTGATTTTGTCGAGGCCGAAGAGGGTAAGCGTATTGGCCTGTTCACCCGCGTGGTCGCACTGGAGCAGCTAGAGGACGAGGCGCGTTCTCTGGCGATCAGGCTAGCCGACGGCGCAGCAACAGCGATACGACTGACTAAACGCGCGGCCTACCAGAGCCTACATATGGATTTTACGACTCACCTCGACCAAATCTCGTCACACTTTGTGCTCGCGGCCAAGAGTCCCGAGCATCGCGAGGGTGTGAATGCCTTTCTGGAGAAACGCAAGCCAAACTTCAGAGCTTGAGCGCCGATCCAAGAAACGGGCAGGTCACATCTTCAGGTCTGACCGGATGCCATCCGGCTGCGCTTGATCCCAGAATACCGGTAGAAACCAACAGCGAGCGCGGCCACACCAAAAAACAGCAGGTAATAGCTGTAATTATTCGGCGGAATACCCACGCTGAAGGGAAAACGTGACACGTACTGGCCCTTGTCCCCTACCGTGACCAAACCGACAAACTTTCCCGGAGCGGTGAAGCTGTACTCCAGAGGCACACTGCCCGACTCATAAATCTTGGCGGGCAGGTGTGCAATGGTCACTTGATCCAGCCTACTCTCATCACCCGTATCGCGGATGATGCGGACCTCGATCGGCAACTCGCGAAGCTCAGCCTCAATCGCATCCATTACGATGATGGTGTTGCCTACCTTGGGGATATCTTCACAGAATTCCTGATTGCCGTTTTGCGTCGGCTGATACCCGGTGAAGTGCATATTGAACGGCCCCAGACGCAGCTTGCAGATATCGTTGTCAATCGACAAGCCACCATGGGCATGGGCAGCACCACTCAGGACAAAACCAAGCAGCACGATAATGCTCAAGCCCTTCATCACCGTGCTCCCGAAGCAGAGATTACAATATCGCAAACTATCCCCTCAGGGCGTTCCATTAAGCTGCATTTGGGTAAAGACCGGCATGATCGGCCCCGACACTTCGGCCATATGACGTTGTTCGTCAGCGTCAAAGAAAAACAACATGCCACCGACGCGGCTATCTACATTGGTCAAGAAACTCACCAAACGTTCAACCTCCCATGCTGCGTCAGTCGCCTCGAGCCGAATTGCCCGAGTCTCACCTGGTGCAATAGGTGAATCGTCGCTGATTTTGAGGCCCGAACCAGCCACGAGATCTTTTGGAAAGGATGGATCGACTCCGTCCACTGCAACGCCCAGAGATTTATTCAAAAACCGCAGATTGGCGGTGGCAAACTCTCCCACGCGCATCGGCAAATCGGACTGATTGGCCACCATCAGGTCCATTCGAAGACTACGCCCCGGCACGTCGTAAGTGGCATCCTCGACTTCCACCGTCACAAGCTGTGGCGGCTTGGGCAGTGGTTTTGTCTTAAACGAGCCAGCCTGAAGCGGGACCACGTATTCATACTTCGTCGTTGCATAGCGATATCCAACGATCACGACCACCAACACCACGACCAGTAGTGCAGCAGCGACCCGATCATCGGTACGCGTTATCAACAAATCCTCGCGCCCCTTACGAATCGCATTCCATCGCGGAACGATCAACGGTCGCCGGATCCACCAGAGAATCCATGCTACTGCGAGCAAGGCGAATCCACCCTGCCAAAGCTGTACCCGGGCCACGCCATAATGTTGAAGGTCGTCGATCACTTCACCCGTCATCGTGGTGATGGGAAGTTTGAAATCGGCTGCGCTGCCGACAACATTCACCCAGTGACCCGGT
>JBFJJV010000102.1:0-10928 GCA_041635265.1 Panacagrimonas sp. | reverse complement strand
GCGCACGCTCGGGCACCACTATCAGGAAAACGCCGCAGAAGCCGCCGATAAAGCCGAAGTCCACGGCTTCACCATCGGCTCCGAACTGGCCAGCTTCGGTATCGATCTGAGTTTTGGCCCAGTACTGGACAGAGACGTTGATATCTCCCGCGTTATTGGTGACCGAGCGTTTTCGGATAAGACCGACGTTATCGTGATCTTGGCACGCGCGTTTCGCCATGGCCTCAACCGGGCGGGGCTGGCTGCCACCGGAAAACATTTTCCGGGTCATGGTGCTGTCGCGGCCGACTCTCATCTTGAATTGCCGGTTGACCGCCGCAGCCTGCAGGAGATTGAGCGCACCGAATTGGCGCCCTTCAAATCCCTGATCGAGGACGATATTGAATCACTGATGATGGCGCACGTGCGCTATACCGCAGTGGACGAGGTACCCGCCTCGCTGTCAGAAAAATGGATTGCACAATATCTGCGCGAAAAGTTGGGTTATGACAGAGCCATTTTCTGCGACGATCTTTCGATGCACGGAGCGGCCGTTGTCGGTGACACGAGCGCGCGCGCCAGACTGGCCCTGGCAGCAGGCTGCGACATGCTGCCTGTATGCAATGACCGACCCGCCGTAATTGAATTGATCGACAATATGAGGGATCACCGAATTAGCGCACCAAGCAGCCATCGGCTTGAAAAATTGTTCCGCACTACGGGTCCGCGATGAGCACCTTGCTTGAAGAAGCCCTGCGTGTCCGCGCCAACGCCGTCTGCCTGGTCGATGAAACACAGATCGACCAGGCTTTTGACCGTCTGGCCCGGGAGATCACTGAGGTGTATCGCGATCAGAATCCTATGGTGTTGTGCGTCATGAACGGAGGGCTATTCCCCACCGCCGAGCTGACCCGCCGCCTGACATTCGCGTTTGAGCAGGACTACCTGCACGCCAGCCGCTACCGGAGCGGCATCAATGGCGGCGCTCTGGTGTGGAAACGGCAGCCGGACCCCAGCCATATATCCGGTCGCCACGTTCTGGTGATCGACGACATTCTTGACGAGGGACACACTCTGATTGCCATTCGCAAAGCGCTGAGTGAGTTCTCCCCTGCCAGCCTGCGTGTAGCCGTCCTGGCAGAAAAAAAACACGAGCGCCGGGCCGAGGGCGCTTTTGCCGAGTTCATTGGCGTAAGAGTGAATGATCATTACGTCTTCGGATGCGGCATGGATTACAAGGAATATTGGCGACAACTTCCAGCTATTTACGCAGCAATCGACAAATGAATAAAAACTTGATCGCGGTAATCGGCGGGACCGGCATGAATCAGTGGCCTGGTCTGGAAAGCGTCTCCGAACAAGTCATCGAGACCCCCTACGGCCCGCCATCTGCGCCTGTCATCCACGGTCGTGTGGGGGGGCGTGATGCGCTGTTTCTGGCTCGTCATGGCGTCGCTCACAAGATTCCGCCGCACAAAATCAACTACCGCGCCAATATGTTTGCATTAAGGCAAGCGGGCGCCGTGCAGATCATCGCTATCGCGGCAGTCGGTGGTATTGCTGATTGGTGTGGCCCCGGCAAACTGGCATTGCCGGTCGACGTGCTCGACTACACCTGGGGTCGCGAACACACTTACTCGGACGGTGGCCCCGATGCCGGAGGCAAGGTGCATCACGTCGAATTTACGCATCCCTATGCCACCGACGTGCGGGAGGCCTTAATTCGCACCGCGAGCGCCGTGAATGTAAATTTTGCGGGCCATGGCGTCATGGGTGTCACGCAGGGTCCGCGGCTGGAAACACCAGCCGAAATTATGCGCATGAAACGCGACAACTGCGACATGGTTGGGATGACGGGCATGCCCGAAGCGGCGCTAGCAGCGGAACTCGGACTGCCCTATGCCTGTCTGGCAGTCTCAGTGAATTGGGCAGCCGGCATTGGCAGTGGCGGCATCCACGACGAAATTGAAAAAAGCATCGCTCAGGGCATGGCTCAGGTACAGCACCTGCTCGCCGCTTTCCTCGCAGCTTGATCAGCGCATCAAGGGCATTAAAGTGAGTTCGCCGCGGTAGCGATAGATCACGCCGTTTTCGCTGATCTCATCAATGATCGGCCCTTCGGACAAGGTAAGCCCTTCCACATATTTGGTGCCGTTGATCATGACCCAGCGGCGATCCGGCTCAGCGTCGTAGACATGCACATCCAGGCGCAGCTGCGGAAAGGCACTGCGAAAGGCATCCGGCATGCTGTTGAATGGACGCACCCCATTATCACTGCGTATAGATGAATCGCCTTTCGATGCCGCCAAGAGACCTTGGTCAATGAGCGCCAGCTCGGCTTTCTCGCTCTTTCGCTCAGTTGCCGCCGCGGTCTTTTTCGAGGCCAGCTGCACGGTCGCCTTGGTCGGTGCTGTGGCTCGCACCGGCCTCGCTTTGTCCAGAAGGTCATCAAAAGAATTTGCGTCTATCGACTCAATTTGGTCGATCGGCTCGCCCTCTGCGAATGGTTCGTCCTCGGAAATCACCTGCAGCGGATGGACGGACTCAGTATCAGTCTGCGAATCGAAACGATCGGGCACAGCCGACACTGATGTCGTGCTGACTGGGGGCGGCACTGCGGCAACGCCAGCGACCGCGCGTTGATCACCGGCAGACCCTACTTTGTCGGAAGCCGCAGGTTCTCTTGACACTCGAGTCTGCTGGAGAAAAACCATCAACAACAACAGTAAAACGACGACGCCCATAATCCAAGGACGGACCGAAGTCTGGTCGGCCACCGACGCAGGCGCAAGGTGTATGACGTCCTTTAGGGATGGCGCGCTTCCCCGCTGCTTGTCGCGCTCTGCCTTGCGCAAGGCATCCAGAATAAAACTCATGGCTTGTAGCGCAGCGTTGGCGTCCCTGCGGCCGGATCCGAAAGGGCAATGCGTGTACGCACCCCAACCACGCCATCTGGGTCCAGACCACGCGCCTTCTGAAATTCCGCGACGAGTCGCTTCAGTTCATCGGTGTAGCGATCCGCCAGTGGTGCCGGCGCCGGCTGCCCCATCATTTCCGAAATACGTTCGCGTAACCACAGGACCTGCTCGCCCCGGTGTCCGGGGACGATTTGAACCTCCTTGGTCTCGCGCCTCCAGAACAGCAGCATGTCGCCCGTCCATGCTCTCGAGAGTTGCTTCAATGACACCTCTACTGACGATGCGCCAAGCTCGATCCGCGCACGATCCTCAGTCAGCTCTGTCAGCAGGGCGTAGACGTCATCCCCGTTTTCATCGCGCAAGGAAAGAATTGCGGGTCGATCCATCTGTCGCAGGTCTTTCAGAAGTCCGCTGGTCCGGTAACACTCCAGATCGTGTCGTTTGATTTGGCGACAGACCGGACCGTTGCCGGGGAGGCGAATAGCGGGGTCCCAAAGTCCAAGCAGGCTACGGGTCAGTTGGCCCAGTTCGCGCTTCGACTTCAGCACCTGATCCATCGCCTTCGGATCGATCGGGTCTAGTTTGACCTTCGAGCCCAGCGCGCGAATGGTGGCGGAAGTCGTACTCCTGCTTTGCTCCTTCCTGATTTCGCCTGCTTCCAATGCTTCGACCGGTTCAGCAACCAGGGGCAACGCGCCCCCGGCCGAACTACCGCGGACCTGGGCGACGACCTCGGCCGATTCCGGACTAGTCTGTATCAGAGGCTGCAGCGTCTGAAAGGCGAGCGCACCAGCGATCATTAATGCCAGTGATATGAAAACGCATTCAAGAATCGACAAACTGACGCGGGGGAACCGACCATCCGAACGACGATCCAGGTGGCCCATCAATCCACCGGACCGACGGTCCATTACCACTTTGCTCATTCCCCTCCCGAGGACCTCGGCTGCAGCTGAACGAACGACCTCAACCGTCACCGGCGATTCGTTGCGCGTGTAGGCACCCAGCAGCGCGCGATCGCAAAGAATATTGATCTGCCGCGGAATGCCGCGCGAATAACGCTGAATCTCCGAGATCACTTCATCCGGAAACAAATTGTCCTGATTGCCGGCTACGCTGAGCCGATGACGTACGTATTCCCGCGTTTCACCTTCTTCCAGTGGGGCAAGGTGATAGCGCGCCGTGATGCGACTGGCGAGCTGTCGTAAATCCTCGCGCGCCAGCAGTTCGTTCAGCTCGGGCTGGCCGACCAGCATAATGCGCAACAATTTTTCCTTATGCGTCTCAAGATTGGTCAGCAGCCTGACCTGCTCCAACACGCCCGGGGACAGGTTTTGCGCCTCATCAATAATCAGCACCGTGCGCTTGCCCTGAGCGTGGTTGCCCAGCAGATGCAGATTCAGCGCGTCGATCAGATCCTTCAGTGATATCGACGGCGATTTTACGTAGTTGACGCGAAGTTCATCACAGATGGCTTGGACAAATTCGCGCTCACTCTGGCGCGGATTGTGGACCATAGCCACTTCCACATCCTCAAGATTCTGCTCCAGTAGCGTGCGCACAACGGTCGTCTTGCCGGTACCGACCTCGCCGGTCAGCTGAACAAAACCGCCGTACTGCCCGGTGCCGTAGAGAAGATGCCCGAGCGCCTCCTGGTGCCGCGCAGAAAGGTACATATACGCCGGGTCAGGCGTAATCGAAAAGGGCATCTCTCTGAGCTTGAAGAACTGCGCGTACACGCCTGATTTCTGTGGAGTTGGAGCCGGCGCCAAGTATAGCGGTGCAGCCGCCTTGCTCACACCGGGGCTCCCACGAGTCCGTGCAGGATCAATTTGTCCGCCTTCTGCCATCGATTGTCATTGTTGGACAGGGTTTGACTTACACGGGCCTCGCCTACGGGCGACTCCGATTAAAGGAGAAAAATTCAACACACTGTTTTTATTTGACTTTTGACCAGTCTCGGCGGGTCGGCACGAACGACGCATTTACCAATTCCAGTACATCAATACGCAGCACCGCAAAGCTGAAAATCCGTTTCTCAAATCGACGGCGCTCTCTCCCCGCTGAGTCGTCGATTCGGTTCGGCCGGTTCGCCGGCCGGGCCGACTTTTAATATCAATCGCCTTAGCCCATGATCAAATCGTCGGACCAACTGGACAGCCCAGCGGCCCAGATCTTCAGCCAGATCTTCGTCATCTTCCTGTCCTGCTTGATCACCTCGGGAGCCGGCCTTTTGTCCTATGTAGGCCAGAGCGAGGGGCCCATGTGGCTGCGAACGATTGTCGTTATTTCGGCTGTCGTGGTCGGGCTTTCATTTGTGGGCTGGGTGCTGTGTAATTTCATGGCCTATGCCAAAGATCACGCTCAGGATCAGATCCAGTCCAAATAGGCCTGAATCGGGCTCAGCTCGATTTTGACTCTTGGCCGTCCACCCTTCGGTTGAGCTGCTGACGAAGGCCACGAAGCATCGTGGCTGAAGCTAGGGCCCGGTCTCCCAGCTGATCCGACAATGCCGCGCGCAGCAACCTCCGAGCATCGCCCAGCTGATCTGCACCGAAAAGCCGTCGCTCGCGTAAGGCGATCAAACTGCTGCCGCAGAAAGCACCTGACTCCGATTCGTTCAGCGGGACCAAGGGCCGACCCGGCAGGAACCGATAGTGCAGCTGCGGCGAGATATCCGGATCGAGGTCAAGGCCAAATCCGGTTTCGGCCAGAAGCGTCACTTCAAAATAGCGCAGCGCGGCCTCGCCAATACGGCTTAGGGACGACAAAGCCTCGGCATATTCTTGAAAAACCCGTGCGTGCTGCTCATGACGCTGCAACAATCGAAGTAACAGTTCATTTAGATACCAGCCACTGAAGATCAACTCGCCGCCGAGTGCCACTGCCGCGCCGTCGGGCTCGGCACCGGTCAGGGTTCCCAGATCGCCGCTCTCGTTCCAGGACAGAAGCAGCGGGCGAAAACACTGTAGCCGCTCGCGTAACCTGGATCTGGCACTGCGTGCGCCGCGTGCCACTAGACCGACACGCCCGTGCGTCCGGGTCAATGCCTCGATCAGCAGGCTGGTATCGCGATACGGTGAGGTTTTGAGAATCCAGCTTGGCGAGAGCTGGACACGCGTGCGACTCATGGGTTCAAGCAGACTCTAATCTCGACCCAAACCGAACTGCTTCAAGGCCTTGGGGTCGTCACTCCAGTTCTCACGGACACGACACCAGACCTGCAAAAACACTTTGGCATCGATGAGTTGTTCCAGCTCTTTACGCGCAGCCGTGCCTACCTTCTTAAGCGTGGCGCCCCCCTCACCGATCACGATGCTTTTCTGGCTGTCACGCTCGACCCATACCACTGCCGTAATCCGGTGCATATTGCCGGGCTCCCGTGTACGAGGCTCCAGCTCATAGGACTCAATGCTGACGTTGAGGGCATAGGGCAATTCCTGATGCAGATTTCGCGTCAGCTTCTCGCGTACAATTTCTGCCGCCAGAAAAGCATTGTCGAAACCCGCCACCATGTCGGCCGGGTATAGCGGAGGTCCCTCCGGCATGCGCCCCAGAATTTCGCTGGCGAGCACGTCGATGTTACTTTTCTTGAGCGCCGAGACCGGCATGACGAAGGCAAAGTCACGGCGTGCAGACAGGGCCTCAATTTCGGGAAGCAGATCACCCTTGCTGGCAAGCCGATCCACTTTGTTGATCACCAGCCCGACTGGCGCTCCGATGCGCTCGAGTCGCTCGAGGACGGCTTCATCTTCATCAGTCCAGCGCTGCGTCTCGACCACGAAAATAGCGAGATCGACATCGTGTAGAGCATTGGATGCAGTGTCATTCATCACGCGATTCAGGGCTCGTTTCGCGTGCAGATGAAGGCCCGGTGTGTCGACAAACACCACCTGATCACCATTTCGATGCAGCACACCCTGGATCGCATTGCGTGTGGTCTGAGGCTTGTGCGTCACGATGCTCAGTTTGCGCCCGACCAGAGCGTTGAGCAGGGAGGACTTACCTACATTTGGCCTGCCGATCAGAGTGACAATTCCGCTATGCATAATTTGGCCTGCTGTCGATGGAGAGAGTTAGGTGTTGGCCATGATTTTTTCGAGCAAGGCTTGAGCTGCTTTCTGTTCAGCAGCGCGACGACTCGATGCCTGCGCTTCTGTGCTGGCCGCCGACTCGCTCAAGCTGGCTCGGACTTCAAAGTTGCGCCGATGGGCTGGTCCCGACTCTGAGATTACCTCGTATTCCGGCAGTGGCAGACTACGCGCCTGCAGCCATTCCTGCAGACGCGTCTTGGGATCCTTGAGGGATTCGGCATCCGGCAAGGCTTCCAGCTCTTCTGCGAACAAGGTACGGCAGACCTGTGTCGATGCTGCCGCCCCGCCGTCCAGATAGACCGCCGCGACGAGCGCTTCCAGCGCGTCGGCGAGCACCGAGTCGCGCCGCCAGCCACCGCTTTTGCGCTCGCCCTCGCCAATCAGCAGCGCGTCACCCAATGCAAGACCACGCGCGATTTTGGCCAGACTGCGCTCCCGCACCAGGCTGGATCGCAAACGGGACAAACCGCCCTCACTCTCCTTGGGGTGCCTGCGGTACAAAGTTTCCGCAATATAGGCGCCGATCAGCGCATCGCCGAGGAATTCCAGTCGCTCATTGTTGTGCGAAGAAAAGGACCGATGGGTCAGCGCCTGAGTCAGAAGATCACTGTCCCTGAATTTGTACCCGAGTCGTCGCGTCAATTCAGCATCGTTGGAGGGCTCAGGCATCGGCTGCCTTCAAGTGTCCAATCACACAGATCCCTTGCTGATCGGGTGCTCGCCCTTGAAATGGATCACAACGAACACGTTGTAAAACAAGTTGACGCGCGCCTCATAGTCGTAAACCAGCGCTTTGCCACTAGGCGTCCGTTTGATTTTGATGTCCTTGGCTTCGATCTGCTTGATGTAATCAATGTCCCAGCGACGGCCCAATGCCTTGCGGATATCAGCTGGCTCGCCGCTTCCAGGATTCTTTGCGACCGTACTGACTACCCGCACGATGGTTCCCTGATTCATGTACAGAGGACCCACCTTGATGGCAACCAGGGCAAAGAAGGCAATGGTCCCAAAAACAAACAGCAGACCAAACCAACCCAGACCCCGTTGACGTTTTAGCGATGTTATTTGCATTCGAACTCTCCCTTCTTGAAATTCTGCAGCCAGCTTAGCGGATACGGATACCAATACGGGATAAGTCAGGCCGCATGCGGGCGCCATCCCAGCTCATCCACACAAAAAACGCTTTTCCGACCAGGTTTCGCTCTGGCACCGTGCCCCAGCGACGGGAATCGAAGCTGCCGTCGCGATTGTCCCCCATGGCGAAATATTGCCCTTCTGGAACAATGAATTCGAAGTCTTCGCTGGGATTCTGCGGATTGACGATGATGTGATGCGGATGATCCTCCATGTATTCCTCCAGCCGGTAGGCGGCAGAACCTGAAACGCCGGGTGCAGTGAATACCCCATCCGGCTCCTGCGTCAGCGCTTGTCCGTTGATATAGAGCACCTTGTCCCTATAGGCGATGTGATCTCCCGGGATACCGATCATCCGCTTGATGTAATCCACTTTCGGATCGGCGGGGAATCGAAACACCGCCACATCACCGCGCTGAGGGCGCTTGCCACCGATGAATTCCGAATGGAAAACAGGATCACGCAATCCATAGGCGAATTTGTTCACCAGGATGAAATCGCCAACCATCAGCGTTGGAATCATCGAGCCTGACGGAATGCGGAAGGGCTCCACGACAAATGAGCGCAGCAGCAATACCGCGAATATCACCGGGAAAAAAGAGCGCGCGAAATCAATCAGCCAGCCTGGCCTGTCTTCGCCTTCGAACCGGTCGCGGCGGCGCGGTCCCAGCCAGAATTTGTCAGCCGCCCAACCAATACCCGTGAGCAGGGTCAGGACGGTCAGCAGGACAGCAAAATCGAAATGTACGTCAGGAGCCATTGGATAAAAGTCTCAGTTTAGGATCGCGGTTTCTTCCGATCCACACCCAGAACCGCAAGAAAAGCTTCCTGGGGGATTTCAACTGCGCCCACCTGCTTCATGCGTTTCTTGCCTTCTTTCTGCTTCTCAAGAAGTTTGCGCTTGCGCGAAATATCACCACCGTAGCACTTTGCTGTCACATCTTTGCGCAGCGCCTTCACCGTACTGCGTGAAATGATCTTGGCGCCAATAGCGGCTTGAATGGCGACATCGAACTGCTGCCGGTGAATCACTTCCTGCATGCGTTCGCACAGGTCGCGCCCGCGCGCATAGGCGGCATCACGATGAACAATGGTGGCCAAGGCATCGACTCGCTCGCCATTGACCAGAACATCCAATTTAACCAGGTCCGCTGACTGAAATCGGGAAAATTCATATTCGAAAGAGGCGTAGCCACGGGACACGCTCTTGAGCCGGTCAAAGAAATCGAGCACGACTTCTGCCAAGGGCATCTCCATTTCCAACTGCACCTGCTGCCCGAGGTACTTCATGTTCTTCTGCACGCCGCGTTTTTCCATGCACAATTGCATAACCGGACCAACGTAGTCCTGCGGCATCAGCACGCGAGCGGTAATGATCGGTTCGCGCAAATCGGAAAAAGCGCCAGGCTCGGGCAGAGCTGATGGATTCTCAATCTTCTTGGTCGACCCGTCATTGAGTTCCAGCTCATAGACCACCGACGGAGCGGTCGTGATCAGGTTGAGCCGGTACTCACGCTCCAGTCGCTCCTGCACGATCTCCATATGCAGCATACCGAGGAAACCGATGCGAAAACCGAAACCCAATGCGCTCGAATTTTCCGGCTCGTACTGGAGAGCCGAATCATTCAGACGCAGTTTGGACAGCGATTCCCGGAAATCCTCGAAATCGTCCGCGTCGATCGGAAACAGCCCGGCAAATACCCGCGGTTGAATATTTCTGAAGCCCGGCAGGCGCTCAGTACAGGGATCCCTGCTCAGCGTCAGCGTATCGCCAACTGGCGCGCCGAAAATATCTTTGATCCCGGCAATCATGAAGCCCACTTCGCCAGTCTCGAGTGCCTTCTTCTCGACCCGCTTCGGGGTGTGAACACCGAGCATGCTCACTTCGTGGTCGCGCCCGGTGGACAGGACTCGCACTTTCTGTCCTTTCTCAATGCGACCATTGACCACGCGCACCAGCGAAATCACACCGAGATATGGGTCGAACCAGGAATCTACGATCAGAGCCTGCAGCTTTGCGTTCACATTCCCTTTGGGCGGCGGCAGCTTGGTCACGACCGCTTCGAGCACTTCTGCCACGCCGAGGCCGGTCTTGGCCGAAATACGCAGGGCATCCGTCGCCTCGATGCCAATCACATGCTCGATCTCCGCAGCAACGCGCTCCGGCTCGGCGTTTTGTAAATCCACCTTGTTCAGAATCGGAACCACATCCAGATTCATGTCCAGCGCCGTGTAGCAGTTGGCCACAGACTGTGCTTCAACACCCTGGCTGGCATCGACCACCAGCAAGGCACCCTCGCAGGATGCCAGCGAGCGTGACACCTCGTAACTGAAGTCCACATGCCCCGGGGTATCAATCAGATTAAGTTGATAGACCTGTCCATCGCGCGCCAGATAATCCAGTGACACCGCCTGCGCTTTGATGGTGATGCCCCGCTCGCGCTCGATGGGATTGCTATCGAGCACCTGCGCCTGCATCTCGCGCAACTGCAACCCGCCGGTGAGTTGGATAAAGCGATCAGCCAGAGTCGACTTGCCATGGTCGATATGGGCGATGATGCAGAAATTGCGAATATTCGCCAGGTTCACAGCGTTAAAGGTGGGGAAAAAAGGCCGCGAAGTATAGCGGGTCGGCCTCAGGCCCGCGCGCCAGCGTGGATCGGTCGATTCCTGGCTTAGATCGCGGCCCCATTGCACGGAACTTCCGGCCAGGATGGCCGTCCTGGCCGGGATGAATGCGGGAAATCGACCTTATTCTCCGCGCGTCTTGCGAACACGCTTGGCGGTCTTTTTCACTGCTTTT